>JBDSAR010000078.1:0-11688 GCA_039922035.1 Chthoniobacteraceae bacterium | reverse complement strand
TCGACCGCATCAATGGCCATCATCACGTCCACATTCGACTTGTAGTGGCCTTCCTCGGCGGGGGAACCATCCTTCGTCATGACGAGGAAGCCGTGGGAGCGAAGCCAGTGGATGAACTTGTTCTTCTTGTCCCGCTCATTTTGCCAGACCGGCATGGCTGGAGGGAGGCCGACATAGACGACCATCTCGATGAGCGTCCGCCCCGTGGTTCCGTCGCACAGGAAATCCCGCAGTTTGAGCCAGTCGAGGCTGCGCTTGGATGCCCAGGCGGAACTGACGACGTTGGATTCATCCACGAGGATCAATGCCCGGGTCATGTGGATTGGGGTGGCAGCCTTTCGTGGTTTCATCGCACATGCTTGTAAGGCGGGGCTGCGTGGGTGTCACTGCACGACTTCGCGGTTGATTGATCGGCGGCGCTCGGCTACGGGTGGTCGAAATGATTGCCGGACTCGTCCTATTTGCTGCCGCCATTGCGTATCGCCTGTTGCCCGTGTTGCTCGGGATGACGCTGCAGCAGCCGGAGTGGCTGCCGAATTTCTCGCCCATGGCGGCGCTCTGCCTCTGCGGAGCGGCATGCCTGCCGCGGCGTCTCGCCATCGCGGTGCCGCTCGTGGCGCTCCTCGGGACGGACATCGTGTTGAATGCGCACTACGGCTTCCCGCTTTTCACGGTCGAGTTTCTTGGAAAGACGGTGGCATTCGTGGCCGTGGCCGCACTCGGCTGGAGGCTCCGGAAGAATGCACGCCCCCGTGTGATTCTGCCCGCGGTGCTCGGCGGCTCGCTCTTATTCTACGTCGCGACGAATACCGCATCATGGCTCTATGAGCCCGGCTACGCCAAGAACGCCGCCGGCTGGCTGCAGGCGCTCACGACGGGCCTGCCCGGCTATGCGCCGACGTGGGTCTTCTACCGCAACACCCTCGCCGGTGATGTGCTGTTTGCCGTGCTCTTTCTGGCGTGCATTCGCTGGGGCCGCCAGCCGACGGCGGTGGAGCAGTCGCAGCCGGCGCTCGCGCGATAAATGTCCTCCCACCGCCTCCCCGGATCGTTGTGCCAGTATTCGACGGCACTTTTCGTCGAGGATGGCACCCTTTGCCGATCGCCGTCCCCTTTGCCAGGGCCGTTGAGCAACATCCTGAATTCGGCACGCGACTACGCCCGTCGCTGCGGAAACGTTCGGACTGCATTTGCCCTGGGCCTTGAAAAATACGCGTTTTCAGAGACGGTCGCCGTGCTCGGCGAGGACGCGGCGATGCTCATCGAATCCATCTGGCCCGGCCTTGTGCAGGCGCTGGAAATCTACGCGGCGAGCATCGGCGTCGGGGCAGTGGTGGGAGGTATTGCCGGGGGCCTGCTGGGCGAGGGCATCGGGGCGGTGCCGGGTGCGGCATTGGGTGCGGAACTCGGGGCAGATGTCGCCACGGCGCTCCTCTTTTTTCTCGGGATCAAATTCCTCGCGGAGTACGTGCTCGGCCACCTTGGGGATGCGCAAAAACATTTCAGCAAAGGCTGCACCCTCGCGTGGAAGGCAAAGGGCAGCACGCCTCCCCTGGACGATGCGGCCCGGGAATTCGGCCGCGCGATTGCGACTCTTTTCAGCCTCATCGTCGAGGCCGCAGTGGTGTATGTCGCCTCTAAGGGACTGAAGGCCGGTTTGGAAAAACTCAGGGAAAGCCAAACCGGCCGCGCCTTGGTGCCGTACGTGAAAATCCAGTACTGGCGCGAAAAGCTCGGCGTCACCAATGCACCGGTTCCTCGCCGTGGAATCGCGACCACGATCGAGTTTTTCGAAAAGCAGACCCAGCAGGGAAAGCTGAAGCCGATATCCGAGGCGGATCAACTCAGCTACATGAAGGCGATGGATTTTTCCAAGGAGGTGAAGGTGGACACGCTCAAGGCCGGGGAGGAAGTGATCGGCTATCGCGATCCTCGGGGAGGCCGCGAATTCGGATATTTTTACACCAAGGCCGGCACTTCAGTCGAAAGGGTCGGCGTGGACTTCAAGACGGCCAAGCCAGTGGAGCGGGGCTCGCCGGGCAAGCCCCCAAGTTTTGACGAGCCTCTGCTCGAGCGCGAGTTCTTCCGCTACCGGGTGCGCAAAGATGTCCAGGTGCTGAGATCGAATTCCAGCGGGGTCCGGGCATGGGACACCGACAAGCCCGTGGGTGGAGGAGCCATCCAGTATTTCATGCCCGAATCCTGGAACGTCCTCGAAATCATCAACAGGAAGTAGCGGAAGCGGCGGCGGAAAGTGGGCGCACCTTTCCGGCCATTGACGCCACCTTGAAGGCCGAGCATATTCCGCCCCCTTTTTTCCAGGAGACTTCATGCCGAGCAATACCCGCAATTTCTGCATCATCGCCCACATTGATCACGGCAAGACCACGCTGTCCGACCGTCTGCTCGAATTCACCGGCACGATCCAGAAGCGCGAATCGCAGGAGCAGCTCCTCGATGCGATGGATCTCGAGCGAGAGCGCGGCATCACGATCAAGGCGCATCCCGTCCGCATGATGTACACGGCGCGGGACGGAAAGGAGTACAAGCTCAACCTCATGGACACGCCGGGCCACGTGGACTTCGCATATGAAGTCTCGCGCTCGCTCGCCGCGTGCGAGGGCGCGCTGCTCATCGTGGACGCCGCGCAGGGCGTCGAGGCGCAGACGGTCGCGAATGTCCACCTCGCCGAGAAGCAGAAGCTCAAGCTGATCCCGGTCATCAACAAAATCGATCTTCCGAACGCCGACCTGCCTTCCGTGTCGCGCCAGCTCGAGGAGATCCTCGCGATTCCCGCCGAGGAGGCGATCCTCGCGAGCGCGAAGCAGGGCATCGGCATTGAGGATATTTTGGAGGCAGTCATCGCGCGCATTCCCGCGCCGCCGAATAACCGCACTTCGCGCCTGCGCGCGCTGGTGTTCGATTCGACTTTCGACACTTACCGTGGCGTGGTCGTGTACGTCCGCGTAGTGGATGGCGCGATCAAGGCCGGTGACATGGTGCGCCTCATGGCCACAAACAGCTCCTACGAGGTGAAAGAGGTCGGCATCTTCCGTCCGCAGCATCCGAAATTTGTGCCGCAGGACGAACTCGGCCCCGGCGACGTCGGCTACGTGATCGCGAACATGAAGACGGTCACGGAAGTGAAAGTCGGCGACACGCTGACGAGCACACGCCAGCCCGCGACCGTGCCGCTCGAAGGTTTCCAGGAGCTCCAGCCGATGGTCTTCAGCGGCATCTATCCGATCAACACGGCGGACTTTGAGCATCTCAAAATGGCGATGGGCAAGCTCCAGCTCAACGACGCCGCATTCCATTTCATGGCCGAGTCGTCCGTCGCACTCGGCTTCGGATTCCGCTGCGGATTTCTCGGCTTGCTGCACATGGAGATCATCATCGAGCGGCTGCGGCGCGAGTATAACATGGACATCATCGCCACGTATCCGTCCGTCATTTACGAGATCGTGAAAACGAATGGCGAAGTGCTGCGCGTGGACAACCCTGAAAACCTGCCCGACCCGAGTGTGATCCAGGAAATTCGCGAGCCCATCGTGCGCTGCTTCGTCATGATCCCGAACGAGTATATCTCGGCGATGCTTCAGCTCATCATGGAAAAGCGCGGCCTTGTGGATCACACCGAGACGCTCGACCCGCGCCGCGTCATGCTCTCCGTGGATCTCCCGCTGAACGAAATCCTCGTGGATTTTGTGGACAAGATGAAGAGCATCACCCGCGGATACGGCTCGATGGACTACGAGCACGCCGGCTACCGGGCCGACAAACTCGTGAAGCTCGACATGCTCGTGAACAACGAAATTGTGGACGCATTTTCCAGCATCGTGCATCGCGACAAGGCCGAGGCCCGCGGACGTGCGCTTGCCGCAAAGCTCAAGGAAGTCATCCCCACGCAGATGTTCCAGGTCGCCATCCAGGCCGCCATCGGTGGAAAAATCATCGCCCGCGAAAGCGTGAGCGCGCTGCGCAAGAACGTGACGGCGAAATGCTACGGCGGCGACATCTCGCGCAAACGCAAGCTCCTCGAAAAACAGAAAGAGGGCAAAAAGCGGATGAAGGCCATCGGCCAGGTGAACATCCCGCAGGAGGCGTTCATCGAGGTACTGAAGACGAACTGATCGCGGGATGCGGGCACTCCTGTCCGCAGGGCAATCGCGCGGAACAAAGGTTGCCGCCGCGGTCTTGGTGCCGACAAGTCGTCGGTGAAAAAGGCACGCTCGTCACAAGTCACGGATCGCGGTTGCATCTTTCGGGTGAAGCACGCGAGCCGCGTGCTCTCCCGAATTTCAGCGCCCGAGCTGCTGCAGCAATTGCCGTGCGTCCTGATAGTCCGGCTGGATCGTCAGCGCCTGCTGAGCCGCTTCACGAGCCTCAGCGATCTGTCTCAGTCGCGCGTGAATCGTCGCGCGTGCAAACGGAATCCGCGGATCGCGCGGGTCGGCGGCCTCCGCCTGGCGCAGCGCCTTGATCGCCGCATCCGTCTCGCCGAGGGCATTGCGAGCGAGGCCGAGATTGTACCACGCGCGTGCGTGCTTCGGGTCCACTTTCACCGTCTCCTCGAACTCCTTCACCGCATTCGGCATGTCGCCCGACTCGTTCCACGCAAGTGCGAGCTTGAAGCGAAACTCGGCCTGCTTCGGCTCCAGCTTCACGGCCTCCTGCATCTGCGTGAGTGCATCCTGCATCCGGCCCATCGAGCTGAGCAGGATCGCGTATTCATGCCGGATGCCGCCTGAATTCGGATCCCACGAAACGGCCTTTTCAAAATGCTTCAGCGCATCCGCGGCGTCGCCGTGCGCCTGCGCCCACGCGCCCTTTTGAAGCTGGCCCGTGGGCTGATCTGCCGCAAGATCGAGCGCGTGCGTCACCTCGCGTGCGGCGCGTGATGCCGGACCGAGCGGCTGATGCAGTACGGATGCGGCCGCGACACGCACCGCACGCTCCGGGTCTTCGAGTCGCCGCGTGAGAATCTGCCGCGCAGCGTCCGCCTGCTCGCCGCCGACCGATTCCAGCGCCTGCACCGCCGCAGTTCTGACGAGCGGATCGGCGTGCTGCGCGTAGGCGAGGAAAGTGCGCGCGACGTCCGGTTCGCCACTCCACGGTGCGAGCAGGCGGATGAGCGATGCTTTCCAATATCCGTTCGGCTCCTCCTGCGTCAGCTTGAGCAACGGCGCGGATGAACCGCCCGGATTCGCACGCGCCTCGGCCACACGCAGCGCTCGCTCACGCGAGGGACGCTTCATTTTTTCGCCCCACCATTTCTCCGTGGCGGCGAGTGACCAGTCGGCGTCCCTGTCCGTGTGGCACTTGTTGCACGCGTTCGGTGTGCCGGTTGTTTTCGTGAGCAGCGGATCGGGAATCGTGAAGCCGTGGTCGTGCCGCGGATGCCGCTGCATGTAGGTCGTCACCGGCATGTGGCAGTTCACGCACTGCGCGCCCGTGCTGTCCGCCTTGTGAAAGCTGTGCGCGACGGGATCGATCACCGGTGCGATCACCGTGCTGTCCGGAATCTGCCGCGGCGCGCCGTTGTGGCAGCGCAGGCACAGTGCGTTGCCGAGCAGGCGCGGCTTCGCCGCGTGAGGGTCGTGGCAGTCGGCGCAGCGCACGCCAGCCGTGTGCATCTTGCTGCCGTGAAAGGAGCCGTATTCGTACAGCTCGTCGCGGATCTGCCCGTCGGGAAAATACAGGTCGCTCTCGTCCACGGTCGTCAGCTGGAAATGCTGCCCGAATGAATCTCCCGGCACGAAGTCCCCCGTGAGTTCGCGCCGCCGTGCGTGGCAGGAGCCGCATGTGTCGAACGCCTGTTCGCGCGTGATTTTCTTCACTGTCGGGTCTGTCTCCTTGCTGTCCGGATATTGCTTCCGCCACTCGCCATGCGCCTTCATCGGCCCATGGCACGACTCGCAGCCGACGCTCATCTCCGCCATCGTCGTGCGGTAAACATCCGCGGCCTCGTCGTAGTTTTTCCGAAGCCGCGTGTTGTGGCAGCTCGCGCACATCGCGTTCCAAGACATCCCGCGTCCGGTCCAATGACCCCACTCGCCGGGCCTGCGATCCTCGTCTCCATACACATCGAACCAATCGCCGCGCTTCGGATCGAACGCGACTTCCAGCGTCTGAAAACGTCCGCCCGGCCGCTCGACGAGATATTGCCGCAGCGGATCATGGCCGATGACGCGCGCCACGGGATAGGTCTCATGCTTGTTGTCAAAGCCCAGGGTCTTCACCGCGGGTCTTCCGTCCACCTGAGTCGCCACCGAGTCCTGACTGCCATGGTGAAAAGTGTGATCCGGCGAGAAGGCTGCGGCATCCATCTTTGCATCCGGCAGTCGTTCGGCATTGCCGTGATTCGATTTGGCCCACGACTCGAACTGCGCCGCATGGCACCCGCGGCAGCTCTGCGATCCCGCATAGCGTGCGAAGACCTGCGCTTCGGGTTCGAGCAAAGGCGGCAGCGCAGGTGCGGGCAGGTGCGATGGCTTCGATGCCGGTGTCTCGGCGACTGCCGCCGCGGCGTGTGTTGCCCGTGCTGGCTGCGGTTTGTTGCGCTGGGCGATTTTCCACCCTGCGAATCCGCCGATGGTGGCCAGTGCGAGGAGCGCCAGCGCCATGATTGCGTCGCGCAGTTTGCGCGCCGCAGCCGCTGGAGTCGGTCCCGGGGGTCGCAAGTCATCGCGCTTTTTCGCCATTCGGCGATTCAAGCGGCGGGACTCGATGCATGTCGAGCCGGCGTCGAATTGAATCGCAGGTGCTCTCGGAAGAGCGCGGACGCAGGATTCCGCCTGCGCCTACATTCAGCTCGCAGGTTCGACCTTCCAGCCTTCGCGGTAAGCCTTCGTGAGCAGCTTCGTCGCAGCCTCGGAATTTTTCACCAGGAGATTCTCAGCATCCCATTCGAGGAGTTGGCCCGGCACGCGTGTCGCGACATTGCCGAGTTGCACCGCCTCGGCGAGCGGACCTGCGTAGTGAAATCCGTCGGTCGTCTTCGTGCCCGCAATCGCGCCTTCCACGAGCGCGTGATAGTGGCTCGATCCCGCGACAGTCTCGATTTTGAAATCCGCGAATTTTTCCACCGGATAGAGCGACGGCACTTTCACGTGCGGCAGGATCATCGTGCCGCCTTCGCCGATGAAGAGCGAACCTGCGCCGGGCAATTTTGCGTCGCCGGGCATTTGTGTGAGCGCTCGGTCGGGATAATTTCCACCGTCATACCACGTCAGCGGCAGCGTCCGGTCCGCCGTCCATTTTGTGCCGGGGAAAATATAGCTCACGGTTTCAGCCGCGGGCCATGTGTCTTCGTTCGTGCCTGAATTCTCCGCGCGCACGCTGAGCGGTGCGGTAAGTTCCAGCGCGGTGAAAACGGGATCCATGATGTGGCATCCGAAGTCGCCCATGGTGCCGCTGCCAAAGTCCTGCCAGTCGCGCCACTTGAACGGATGATACAGGTCCGGTTCGTAGGGGCGCATCGGCGCGGTGCCGATCCAGAGGTCCCAGTTCAGCGACGATGGCACCGCTGCGCCGCTCGGCGCGGGACGCTTTGAGAGGCCTGAGTATTTGTTGCCGGGATTCGGCTGCCACGAATGCACCGCCTTAATCTTCCCGATCACGCCGTCGCGGATCAGCTTCACGCCCGTGCGATACGCCTCGTGACTGTGGATCTGATTTCCCATCTGCGTGATCACCTTGGAAATTTCCGCCTGCCTGCGCATCTGGCGCACTTCCCACACCGTGTGCGCGAGCGGCTTCTGGCAATAGACGTGTTTGCGCAGCTTCATCGCCGCCATCGCCACCGGCGCGTGCCAGTGGTCGGGCGTCGAGACTGTCACCGCGTCAAATTTGTCGCTCAGCTTCGCGAACATCTCGCGCCAGTCCTGGTAATGCGCCGTGCCGGGAAATTTCTTGTCCGCCTCGGTGAAGCGGTTTGTGTCCACATCGCAGAACGCGACGAATTTCGCCTTCGGATGCGAGCCCGTCTCCGCGATGTCGCTCAGTCCCTTGCCTGAGCAGCCGACGGCGACGATTTGCAGATTTGAGTTCGGATTCGCCGAACGCACCACTGCGGGGAATGAGAGCGCGGCAGCGGCGGCGGTGGAACGACGGAGGAAGGAACGGCGGGTGAGTGCGGGGAGGTTCATGATTTGGGACAAACGAGTGACCCCCGCGGGGCTCGGGTCTTAGCGCATCGTGCCACTATGCGCTCAGGGTTTTGCCAGCAGCGGGCGCAGCGCGTTAGCCCAGACTGCGTAGCCCTTTTCGTTCGGGTGCAGTGAATCGGGCATCAGCTCCGTGGAGATGGAGCCATCGGGCGCGAGCCACTTGTCGGTGATGTCGAGCAAGGTGATGCGCGGCTTTTGCGCGAGCGGCGCGAGCAGTCTGTTGATCTCGGTGATGCTCGTGCGCTGCGGATTGGTCGCGCCTTTTCCACGGGGAAAAACGGCCATGAGAATCACCTGGGTGTGCGGGCACTTCGCCTGTGCGCGCTCCACGACGGCAGCGATGCCCTCCGCAATCTGCGCCGGAGTTCCTGCACGGTAATGGGGTGTGCCGGCGAGGTTGTTCGTGCCGATGTGGATCACGATGAACTTTGGATCGATCCCGTCGAGTTCGCCGAGTTCGATTCGCTTCAGCACGTTCTGCGTGCGGTCCCAGCCGAAGCCGAGATTGAGCACCTTCCGCGCGCCGAAGAACGCGGCCCACGACTCGCGCCCGCGATTGCCCATGCGTCCGCCGTCCGGTTCGCCGCCCCAGAAGTGTGTGATGGAATCGCCGATGAGCACGATCTCCGGCTTCAGCGCATCCTTGATTTTCATCACTCCCTCGTGCCGATCCTCCCAGCCGTAGCCGTCGTTCTCCAGCTTGCCGACGGGCACCGTCGCGGGATTCACGCCGGGCACGGGCGGCAGCGCCGTCGCGATCACCCGCGCGACACGCTGCGCGAGCCGGTCGTAGCCGGGGCCGGTGAAGTGGACGTCCTTCGGGTTTTGAAACTTCGCGAGGTCCGGAACCATCCACGCATAGAGATCGTCCATCACCACGCCGTTCTTCTGCATCACGCGCGCGGCGATTTTGTTTTTTTCCACGATTGCAGCGGTTGCTGCCTCGCCGTCCTTCGTATCTGGCGGCACGGGTGTGGTGCTCGCCCACACGAGCTTCGCACCCGTCGCGTTTAGTCGCGCGACGAGCTCCTCAAGGTTCTTCTCGTAAACGTCCGCCGCAGTCGCACGGTCGTGGATGCCGAAGTTAAAATGGATCGCATCCCACCTCCCCGAGCCGAGCCACACATCGAGGTTCTTCAGCCCGCTCGCCGTGGGACCGCAATTCGCCGGCGCGCGATGGACGTTCACTTTCCCCGCGAGTTCCTTGCGCACGGCCTGCGTGTAGCCGCGCGAAACCGAGTCGCCGATGAGCAGCACGCGCGGCAGCTTCGGATCATCGGCGACAAAATCCCATGCATTCGACGTCCCGCGCACCTTCTCTCGCTGGTGGATCGGCAGGTAGAAACTGCCGAGCTGCCCCTGCAACGTGCGCTCCCACGCCTGCTGCTCCGGCGGCAACTTCGCGACGAGCGCGCGATACTTTGCATCTATTTCCGCGTCCTCAGCCGCCTTCTTCGCCGCGGTCTCTGCGGCGTTCGTGGGCTCGGCGGCCTTCGGCGTCTGCGCAAAGCACGGCGCGACGGCGATCACGGTGGCGAGGAAAAATAGACGCGTGATTTTCATGAATGGCGACGGGAGCTGGGAGGGATGCACGCGCAGACAACTCCGCAGCGGCGGCGGTCTTGGATTTTCCGCATCGCCTGCTGATTTGAGCGCGCTTGTTCCATTTGATTGATCTCGGGTGGAAAAGAAGGGAGACGATGGCGCTCCGCTCATGAAAACCCCGCTTCTGTCAGCACTGATCACTTTCACAGCCGCATCTATCTTCGCTGCAGATACCTCATTCTCCATCGGAAAGGACGCAGCCGGTGGAGTGACTGTGAAGGTGGGTGGCAAGCCGTTTGCCAGCTACGTCATTGACCAGGCAAACAAGCCCTATCTCTGGCCCGTGTATGGCCCGACGGGGAAAGCGATGACGCGGGCCTTTCCAATGCAGGAAGTCGAGAGCGAGACGAAGGTGCAGCGCGATCATCCGCATCACCGTGGGATTGTCTTTGGCCACGAGAGTTCCGGCGACGCCTCATGGAAGTTTCCCGAAAAATGGGACGGCATCACGGGTGAAGAAAAGCACACGGGTGGCGGCGACACATGGCACGAGCGAGCGACGTTCGAGGAATTCATGAAGGAGCCGAAGTCTGCGCTGCGCGGAAAGCAGCGCCTCCCGATGCTCGCGCGCATTGCGCACCGGGAATTCACCGAACTGAAGGCCGATGACCACAAGGCAGTGGTCGCATCGGTGTGCGAGTATCTGGATCCCGCCGGCAAACGCTTCCTCACCGAGGAGCGCAGGCTCACCTTCCGCGTCATCGGCGACATGCGTGCGATTGATTTTGATCAGGATTTCGTCGCGACCGATGGCGACGTGCATTTCGATGATCGCAAGGATGCCGGGCTTTCCATACGCGTTCCCGCCAGCATGGCGGTGGAGAGCAAGCAGGGCGGGCAGATCATCACCAGCACCGGCGTGACGGACAAGGACGCATGGGGCAAGGCCGCGCCGTGGTGCGACTATCACGGCCCGGTGGAAGGCGAGCACCTCGGCATCGCGTTCCTAAATCACCCGTCGAGCTATCGCTATCCCACTGGCTGGCACGTCCGCACGTACGGGCTTTTTACGGCGAATCCATTTGCGCAGCATGAGTACGACAAGGCGCGACCCGACGGCGCGACTCCGCTGAAGTCCGGCGAGCGGCTGAAGCTGCGGCACCGTTTTCTCTTCCACACCGGCGACGAGAAGAGCGCGAAGATCGCCGAGGCCTTCGCGGATTACGCGAAGGAAAAGAAGTAGGCGGGAGCGGACGCTTACTTCCGCGTGCCGAATGAACTCCCACGATTTCCCATTTTCACTCGCCGGACAAAAGCTCACGGGCCGCAGCGGCATCCTCGAGCTGATGGACGATCTCGGCCGCGCGATGACGACCGAGCCGGACATGCGGATGCTCGGCGGCGGCAATCCCGCTGCCGTGCCGGAAATGCAGAAGCTTGTGCGCGAACGAATGCGCGAGCTCGTTGCGGATGGCCCCGCGCTGGATCGGATGCTCGGCAACTACGATCCGCCGCAGGGGAATCCGCGCTTCCTCGCCGCGCTCGCGTCGCTGCTGCGGCGCACATTCGGCTGGGACATCGGGCCGCAGAATCTCGCCATCACCACCGGCGGGCAGAGCGCGTTTTTCTACCTCTTCAATCTGCTCGCCGGACGCTTCGAGAACGGACGCAGGCGCAAGGTGCTGCTCCCGCTCGCGCCGGAATACATCGGCTACGCGGACCAGGGACTCGAGGGCGAACTCTTCGTCGCGTGCCGGCCGCACATCACGTGGCCGCAGGGCGAGGACGCGCGCATTTTCAAATACACGATTGATTTCGCCGCCGTGGAGGACGCGCTGCGCCGCGAGGACATCGCGTGCATGGCCGTCTCGCGCCCGACGAACCCGACCGGCAACGTCCTCACCGACGATGAGGTCGCGCGCCTTTCCGCGCTCGCCGCGCAGCACGGCATCCCGCTCATCCTCGACAACGC
>JBDSAR010000077.1:0-9934 GCA_039922035.1 Chthoniobacteraceae bacterium | reverse complement strand
CCGAGTTCGACGCGGCCCTTCTCGTCCGTGCGCAGCGCGATGCTCTGCGTGCGGGCAAACTCGCGGTGCTTAAACGTGAACACCGCCTGCTGGTCCGCGAGCGGCTCGCCATTGCGGCCGAGCAGTTCGAAGACGTAGTCGTTGCCGAATTTCGAGAGGTATCCGTCGCTCGCGGCATCGGTCTTCTCGATGCCGTTCAGTGTCCACGTGTGGTTTGCGGAGACATCGCGCTTCTCGCCGCCCGCGCTGAGGATGTCCACTTTCCCCGAGAGCGTGACAGTGAGGCTCGCGAGCCGTTCGGGAACGCTGAGGCTGTGCGTGAGCACGCCGCCTGCGGTGAGCTTGAGATCCTTCACTTCGCGCGTCGTCGAGATGCCGTCGAGCGTGGTCGAGGTGACGGTGAGCTTCGGCTCCGTGAGCAGCACGGGATCGAGGTGCGCCTCGCCGAGCATGAGCGCGGTGCGCACGGCGAGCGTCGCCTCGCGCCGTGCGAGAAGTTGCTCGCGCTCGATGTGGAATTTTGCGTCGAGCACGTAGTTCTCCGCGTGATGCTCAAACTGCGTGAGCGTCGCGAACGTCCCCTCCGCATCCGCAACTACGACCTGCCGCGTGCCTGCCTGAGCGGTGAACGGCACCACGATGCGGCCGAACTTTTCGTCACGCACGAGCCTGCGCCCGTCGAGCCACGCGACGGCGTCCTTCACCTGCTCGCCGCGCTCGTCGAGCACGGTGAGCAGATCGCCGCTCGGCCCGGTATTTTGCAGCAGCTGCCACTGGCCGACGCGCACGA
Organism: Chthoniobacteraceae bacterium; assembly: GCA_039922035.1. Classification (GTDB taxonomy): domain Bacteria; phylum Verrucomicrobiota; class Verrucomicrobiia; order Chthoniobacterales; family Chthoniobacteraceae; genus SXWH01. Next base: position 9,144 of record JBDSAR010000077.1, on the reverse strand, counting down.
GCGAACGACTGCTGCGCCCGCCGCCGATGAACTCCACGATCCACGCGCCGCGCTTGCCCGTGAGCGCGGGGAACTTGAACGTCTGCCGCGTGCGCTTGTACGGCCCGCCGTCGAAGGTGTGCGTCTGCTCGCTGTTCGCCACAAGGCCGTCGAGGTTCAGGTCCGTGTTGAGCTGGCAGTGCTGCGTGAGGAAAAAGTTCAGCGCATTCACCTCGTAGATTCGCACGATGAGCTTCGGCGTGTTCTTCACGACGACATCGAACTGCACATCGTCGCCCGCCGCGTCGCCGGTCTTCGGCTTGAAAAACTGAGCGTCCGTCGAGGGGAACTCGATGTCCACGCGCTCCTTCAATTTCTGAAACTCCGCCGGTGTGAGCAGCGACGCCCACTGCTCGGGATTCCCGCGACCGCCCGTGATGAGCGCCTCGGCGAGCACCGGTTTCAGCCACGAATTGCGCACGTAGTCGGTGTAGGGCTCCATCATTCCCGCACCGATGCGCCCGAGGTTTGCCGCCGCCGCCTGGTCGAAGAGGTGGAGGAAAAACTCGCGCACGAGCGGCTCGTCGTCGCCGATGGGCCGGTGTTGCGGGAGGGCCTCGCCGAGATTTGCATTCACGTCCCAGTGCGGCTGCGTGTCGCGCACGCGCTCGAGCCATTTCGGATTCACGAAGCCGGAAGAGCGGGGGAGCTTGAGATACTCGGTGAAACGCGCCGCATCGTACACGCCCATCTTCCGATCGTGATCCAATCGCATGTAGAGCACGTGCGCCTTCACCGTGTTGAATGTGGGCGACAGCGTCTTTGCGTATGCCCACAGGCGGCCCAGCCACGCCTCGCGTTCCGCGGCGTCGAATTCCACGTCCACATCCGCCGAGGGCGCGAGCTTGTGCAGCTTTGTGAAGACGAATGCCTGCTGCGTCGGAAGGCCGGGAAGCTGCTTTGCGAGCGTATCGAGCTGCTCCGGCAGCAGCGCGCGGTGGATGTTGAATTCCCCGAATCCGCGCGACTCCTTCGATTTCAGATCCGTGGCGATCATCTCGATGAGCCCGGGCACGTCGGGCCGCTTCAGTTTTCCGAGCAGGGCGCGGCGCTGGTAATCGTCGAGGGGCGTCTTGTTTCGCACCAGCGCTTCCAGCGCCTCGTCGGAGAAACCGCTCATGCCGCGGTCATTGCCCAGCGAATCGCGCTCGAAGGTGTCGTGGCCCACGCGCTTCGGGTCGAGCACGCTCGGCAGGTCCGGCTTTTTGTCGCGCACCTCCTGCTGGTGATTGAACTGCAGGCCGAGTCGTTCGCGCAGGAAGGCGAGCGTCTTCTGCGGATTTGCGTCGTAGCCGAGCATCGCCTCGCGATTGAGGATGATCCTCCGCTGCTCGCTCTCGTCCGGGAAGCGCTTCTTCCACTGCGCAAGAATGTCCGCGAGCTTCGCCGCATCGCGCGTGTTCTGGAAATGCAGCGCGTGGAAAAAGTAGTAGTCCTCGGTGCCGGGGACGAGTTCGCCGAGCACCTTCGCGCGATCCGGCGCGAGGGCGAATTTCTCGATGAAGCCGATCTCATGCTCCGCCCACGAGGAGACGGGCAGGACGAGTGAGGTGACGAGTGCGAATGCCGCGGGGAAAGAAGTGCGCGTGTTCATAGTGTAACGGGGTTGATTGAATCGTGAGGTGCCTCAATGCGGGATGCAATGACGCGGAGCATGGCAAAAACCTTAGCCGCCCGCGCCGGAGCAGTTGTGATCCTTTTGTAAAAGCGGTGTGAGTTCTTTGCGACGGGAGGTGCCCGCGGGCGGCGCGCCCCTCTCGTCAGGAAAAGACAACCGTTTTGTTGTGATACACGAGGACCTTGTCCACCACGTGCCACCACAGCGCCTTTGAGAGCACGGTCTTTTCCAAGTCGCGTCCGAGCCGCACGAGATCGTTCACACTGTCCTCGTGCGAGACGGCCATCACGTCCTGATGGATGATCGGCCCCTCATCGAGTTTCTCCGTCACGTAGTGGCTCGTCGCGCCGATGATTTTCACGCCGCGCTCGTAGGCCTGATGATACGGCTTCGCCCCGACGAACGCCGGGAGGAACGAGTGGTGGATGTTCAGGATGCGGTTCGGAAAAGCCGTGATCATTGCGTTGCCGATGATCTGCATGTAGCGCGCGAGCACCACGGTATCCACACGCTCCGCTGCGAGCAGTTCGAGCTGCCTGCGCTCCTGCCCGTCGCGATTCTCCTTCGTGATCGGGAAATGGTGGAATGGAATGCCGAATCGTTCCGCCGCCGGACGCAACGTCTCATGATTGCTCACCACCATCGCCACCTCCGCAGGCAGCTCACCGGCCTCGTGGCGCGAGAGCAGGTCGTAGAGGCAGTGGCTTTCGTTCGATACGAATAGCGCGAGCCTTTTCCGTTCGCTGGAAAACTGCAGCCGCCACCACATCCGCTTGCTCTCCGCAAGCTGCGAGAAACTCGCCGCGATGTCCGCCTTGGCGACGCCGAATTTTTCCAGCGACCACTCCACCCGCATGAAAAAAATGTCGTCTTCGCGATCAATGTGCTGTTCCAGATCGAGGAGGTTCCCGCCGTGGTAAAAGATGAACGCCGTCACCGCGTGGACGAGCCCCGGCTGGTCCGGGCAATGGATGAGGAGGACGGCGGTGTCGTGGGGCATCGGATCAGGATTGGCCGCGTGGGTTCATTCGATTTCTGAGAGGGAAGAGGGCGGGGGAGTCATCCGCGACTCCAGCGCGGAGGATGGTTGCCTCACTAGGATTTGAACCTAGACAAGCAGATTCAGAGTCTGCTGTGCTACCGTTACACCATGAGGCAATAAAAAATCTAATCCACAGCTTATAAGGAACTTACAGTGTATGAACTGGCCTCCTGCTGGGTGAAACTTGCGTCTGTGCCACACTTTGTGCCACTGTAACGGCGTGAAACGCAGCGAAACGCAGAGCAGGGCAGTCAGTGAGGCACAAATGCCGATTCACACGCCCACTTTCCAAGCTGTTCGCGATAGACGCAAGCGCAAAATACCCGGGCTCTGGCAGCGCGGCGAGCGCTACTACGTGCAGCTCCGTGTGGATCTCGGTAACGATGGCGGCGACGCGCGGTGTGAATCGGGGCACGAAGTGACGCTCAATGATTTGGATGCCCGGATGTATTGAAGCGTCCGCATCGGAATTCCTTTTGCACCAGATCGCGTCGTGGCCGGTGGCGCAGTCCCGATTCGACTCCGGCCCTTCCGCCCGTCAAAACAAGCCGATGAACTCATCCCGTTCCGCTCGCACTGTCGCCGTGACTCTTTTGTTGGCCGCCGGTTCCGGTTACGCCGCCGACTCAGCCATCATCGCGCCAGACGCCATGCTGGAGAAGCTCGCCAGCGGCTACGACTTCACCGAGGGGCCGGGGGCGGATCGTGATGGCCATGTCTATTTAACCGACCAGCCAAATGACCGCAACGTCAAGTGGAGCGCGGCTGACGGGACGTTCTCCGACTGGCTCAAGCCCGCAGGCCGCTCGAACGGGACTTATTTTGACAAGGATGGCAACCTCATCACCTGCGCCGATGAGAAGAACGAGTTGTGGTCCATCGCGCCCGACAAGAAGGTGACGGTGCTCGTGAAGGACTTCGGCGGCAAGCTGCTCAACGGCCCGAACGATTTGTGGATTCGTCCCGAAGGCGGCCTTTACTTCACCGACCCGCTCTAAAAGCGGCCCTTATTGGACGCGCGATTCCGCGAGGCAGAAGGATGGCGAGCATGTTTACTACCTGGCTCCCGACCGCAAGAGCGTCACAAGCTTTGCGACGGACTTGAAACAGCCCAACGGACTCATCATTTCGAGTCATTGGGAGAGTTAGTCAGAGGGATTAGTTTGTGTGTTTGGGGGATTGTCCCTCCGCGAAGCGCAGGATTCAGCGGACGAGGACGGCAAGTTCAGTATCGGCTTTCGCTTCATCTTCGACCGGGGAGCGTCACCGACGAAGCTAAAGGTGAACTGGCGAATCTCGACGACGTTCAGTGACGAAATCGAGAGCGTTGTCGCTGATTCGCAGCAGCCGGAGCCGCTTTGAATGGACGGCAGTTCGCGCGCCGGAATGGGCCTTTGACAGGCGGCGCGGCGGAACCGGGGGGGGGCCTAAGGTTTCGCTTTGTTGGCCGCGGCGGCGGCAACAGGATAGGCTTCCGCACCGGGCTCGGGGATTTCCTCGAGGAGTTTTTTCACGATGTGCAGCGGGGTGAGGCCCTCGGAGTCGGCGGCGAAATTCGTGAGGATGCGGTGGCGCAGCACGGGCGGCGCAGCGCGGCGGATGTCGGCGCAACTGACGTGGATGCGGCCTTCGAGGATCGCCGTGGCCTTTGCTGCGAGGATGAGATACTGCCCGGCGCGCGGGCCGGCGCCGGTGCTCACGTAGGTCTTCGTGACTTGCGGCGAGCTTTCGTTTCCCGGGCGCGTGGCGCCGACGAGACGGGTGACGTATTTGATGACGTGATCCGAGACGGGAACTTTGCGGACGACGGCCTGGAGCTGGAGCACTTCATCCTTCGTGAGCACGGAGCGGACTTCGACGCGCGTACTGCTGGTGGTGGTGCGCAGGATTTCCTCCTCCTCGTGCGGCAGCGGGTAGTCCACCCAGATGTTGAACATGAAGCGATCGAGCTGCGCCTCCGGCAGCGGATAGGTGCCTTCCTGCTCGATGGGATTTTGTGTCGCGAGGACGAAGAATGGCTCATCGAGGGTGTAGCTCGTGTTACCGGCGGTGACCATTTTCTCCTGCATGGCTTCGAGCAGCGCTGCTTGTGTCTTCGGCGGCGTGCGGTTGATTTCGTCGGCGAGGAGCAGGTTGCAGAAGATGGGGCCGCGGATGAAGCGGAACTCCTTTTCACCAGTCGCCTGATTCGTCTCCAGCACGTCGGTGCCGATGATGTCTCCGGGCATGAGGTCGGGCGTGAATTGCACGCGCTTGAATTTCAAATTGAGCACCTGTGCGATGGTGCGGACGGTTAGCGTCTTCGCCATGCCGGGCAGGCCGATGAGCAGCGCGTGGCCATTGGCCAAAATGCACATGAGGATCTGATCGAGCACGTCGCGCTGGCCGACGATGACGCGGCCGACTTCCTTGCGGATGCGTTCGGTGAAGGCGCGCATCTTCTCGACGAGCGCGAGTTCCTCGGCGGTGGTGCCGGGCGCGGCGAGCGGTTCGGGTGCATCGCCGAGAAAGACGAAGCGGCTGCTGCCGATCTGCACCTCATCGCCCTCGCGCAGGCGGGTGGAGGTGATCTTCGTGCCGTTGACTTCTGTGCCGTTTGAGCTGCCGAGATCCACGAGCGTCCAGGAGTCGTCCTCAAAGCGCAGTTCGGCGTGGCGTCCGGAGACAGCCTTGTCGTCGAGATGCAGATTCATGTCGGGGCTGCGGCCCATGGTGAATGTTCCCGGTGACAGCTTCAGGGTCTGTCCGGCGTTCGGTCCTGCTTTGAATGCGATCTCGGCCATAGTGTGCGAAGTTGTGAGTGGGTTCAGTTGCTCAAGTCGAGTTCGCCGATGTCCTTGATTTCGTCGGCGACACGGAGTTCGGAGAGCTTCGTGTTGTAGTGGTGCACGGGCAGCACGGCCTTGGGATTCATCCAGACGGGATACAGGTCGCGCGCGCGGACGATCTGCCAGCCGGGGCCGACGTCCTTGAAGACAACTAGCTTGAAGGTGCGGCGGAAGTCGGGGCGGTTCGATTTATCCTCAAACTTTTCGAGCAGCAGATCCGAACCCTTGTCGCGGAAGTAGGTGATGACGCCGCGCGCGAGGTTGCCGCGCCCGCTCTCGCCCTCGACGCGATGGATGAATTTCTTCGTGAAGAACGGCTCGGACTTTTGAATCGTGGCTTCGATCTTTTGCCGGTCATCTGTGGTGATCGTGCTGTCAGTGCGCGTGAGCTTGAAGCCCTCGTAAAACGCCTTCTCGAAAACCACGACGAGATCGTATTTGCCGACGGGCAGGCCCTTGAACTGAAATGTGTCCTTTTTCGCCCCGGTGATCTCGCCCTGCCAGACGGTCTCGATGTTCGCCGCGGGAATGGCGAGGATTTGCTCGATGGGCGCGGCGGGATTTGTGATGCGGCCCTTCAGTCCGCCGGGGCTCGCGGGATCGGGTGCGGTGTAGAGGCGCGTGCGCTCGGGCGGATTCGCCGCGGGCGCGGATGCGCAGAGGGCGACGAGCGCGAAGAGAGGGAGGAATGCTTTCACCGGTGGTTGCAGCGGGGGCTATTTTCCCGCGAGGAAGGCGTCGAGTTCTTTCGCGACGGGATGATACTTCAGCCGTGCGCTCACCTTCTCGATCACCTCGCGGATCGAGTCGCGCGGCTCTTTCGTCAGCTTCACGCAGTTGATGAGCATGGATGCGGCCTGCGGGAGAAAACTGGAGGCGTCAATCTCGCGGCAGTATGCCTCGAGCATCGGCCGCGCGCGCTTGAAGTCACCGCTCGAGATGAAGAAGGAGGATTCGCGGAGGATGTAATCGCCGCTGATCTTGCTCAGCGGAAACTCGCGTTCCCACGCCAGGAGCGCCTGGTGCGCATCAATGAGATAGCCGCCGTTTACCAGCGAGCGCACGTTTTCGGAAAGGGAGACATCCTGCAGCGCACCGCCTCTGCCAAGGAGGCCGGGCTTGGCTGCTGCTGGCGGCGCTGGAGCCGGCGTCGGCTTCGCCTTCGGGTCGGGCGCGGTTGTTCCTCCGCTGAGGAGATGGCTGGTGATGGGGTTTGCGGGGATCGCGCCCGTGGCGTTGCGCCTTGCGCGTGCGGCGTTCTGCAAATCGGCGTAGTAGCTCGTGGCCTTGTTCAGATCGCCCTCGATGAAAGCGAGATCGCCGAGGCGGATTTTCGCGCGGTCACCGACGTCGCCGCCGACACCCGCGAGGCCGGTGAGCAAGGTCAGCGCCGCCTTTTTGTCGCCGAGGTAATACATGAGCACTTCGGCATTGCGCAGGCGGAGTTCGTTCTTGCGCGTCGCGTCGGTCGCGGCGGCGAAAAATTTCTCAAGCCACTGCACGGCTTCCTTCGGGTTGTCGCGCTGCGCGATGTCCACGAGCACATCCTGCAGCGCCGTCGCCTGGGTGGTGCCGAGTTTTTTCCGCACAGTCTCCCAGCGGTCGGAGAAAAGGAGACGCAACACGGGGTAGCCTTCGCCCTGCTCGACGGTGCGCAGGAGGTTGTTCCAATACGCATCGCTCCACCCGGCGACCGGGTCGGGCGTGCGCGGATACGCCGCGAGCATCTTCGCGAGGACAACGCGGAATGCCTCGCGGTGCGCGATTTTCTCAAGGGTCGTGGGCTCAGTGCTGAAACCGAAGACCGGCACGGTGTACTGCGAAATGAATTTCCCCGACTTCGCCGTGAGCTTCACATGGCTCTCGCGGAAGCCGGGCAGGAGCCACTGCGTGCTGGCACCCTCGACCGTGCCGCCCTCGGGAAAAGTCCATGTGTAGGTGGTGTCAGCCGGATTGCCGCCAGTGACGGCATCGAGGGTGTAGATGATCAGCGGCTCCTCGACTCCGAACCAATAGATGAGGCCCGCGCGCGTCTGCGCGAACGCGACCGGGCTGCCGTCCTTTGCCTCGATGCCGGTGAGCTTGCACGCGCCGGAGCGGACGATCTCCTTGTTCTCGAACACGCGCGACTCGGCACCCTTCAGCTTTTCATTCGGCCCGCGCCATGTGAGGAAGCTGAGCCCGCCATTTTTCGGCGTGTAGTCATACGCGCCGGTGCCGGGCGCGGTCTGGAAAACTTCCACGCGATGGATTCCCTTTTGCAGATCAACGGATGCGCCGTCGCCGCCCCACGATTTCGACTGCTCCCTGGTGGTGAGCTTGGCACCGTCGATCAGCACCTCCGCTGCGCCGTGGCGGATGAATGGCGCGATCCAGTATTTTCCCGTGACCGCGGCATCCACATGCGCGAGGTGATAGAAGACCGCGGGCTTCGGCCGGCCGGTGTCGTCGCCGCCGATGCTCAGCGGCGCGCGCGGGATGCCGGCCTTGTTGTATGAGTGAACGGATGAATCCACGCGCCCGAAACTCCCGAGCGCCTTCGCGGCGGCCATCGTGTCGTGGCCGGGATTCGTGCAGAGGATCGCGCTCGGGGTGATGCCCGTGTTCGGTCGCCAAAGCTGCGCCTGCCGGGTCGTGGTGACATAGACGTTCACCGTCTTCGCATCACCGGCGTCGCCGAAGACCATCGAGAATCCGCTCTCGGCATTGTGCCAGAGCAGGAAGCTTGGGATCACTTTTCCGTCCTCGGTCATCACCACCGTCGCGGGTGTGACGCCGCGCAGAATGCCGCCATCGGGCAGATGCGTATAATATCCCGCGGACGTGTGGGTCGGCTTTCCGATGAGATCGAGCTTGTAGCGAAGTCCCGCCTCTGGGAGCTGCCATTCGTTCGCCGCATCCGCAGGCGCGGCCATTAGCGCGATGAACGCGGCTACGGAAACTGCGCAGCACCGAGCGGCTGCGACGACGGGCGTGGAAAGTTTCCTCAGCAAAAAGTGCGGCCCTACTTTTTCTTCCCCGTGTCCGCTTCCGTCTCCTTGATCTTCGTGATCAGAACGGGCGGCTGTGGCGGCTTCTTCGCTTCGGTGCGCGACATCGGCGTGACCGGGCAGCAGCAGCAAGCGAGCACAGTCTCCGCGGATGACGCGGTGCGCGGCGGTGCCGGCGGCTTCTTCATCTCGCGCGGCGGCGGCACGAAGCCCTTTTCGCCTGTGCCGTCATCGGCGAGAATGATGCCGGTGCAGAGAGTTGCGGCGAGCGCGGTGCTCATGACTTGTTTTGCAGTGCGCGTATTCATGTCGGTGAAGAGTACTTCGGACTTGTATTGATATGGGCTGGGGGCCGGTGCTACGACTCACGCAAGCTGTCGCTTAACATACGCAGCCGCAAACAAAATCTCATGCGCCCCATTTCTCCCCGCATCGCAACGCGCAGTTGCCTCGCCATCCTGCTCGCGCTCGCCGCGCTCCTTCCGCAGGCGGCGTTTTCGCAGAAGACCGGCAAGGATATTTACGGTGCCGACGTTTACTGGAACGCCACGCCGAACGACGTGAACAACCTGCTCAGTCAGATGAAGCAGCAGGTCGAGGCGAACTTCCAGATGGACATCCGCACGC
>JBDSAR010000076.1:0-2114 GCA_039922035.1 Chthoniobacteraceae bacterium | reverse complement strand
AGTAGGGCGAGGTCCACTTTCCATTCCAGCCGTAGCCGAGCACGTCGTGGATGAAATTGTAGCGGATGACGGTGCCGCGCGGGCTGATCCAGTCGCGCCCGCCGCAATACGTCGCGCCCACGTCCTCGGTCTCGAGCGCGAGGTGGCGGAGGTGGTTGTATTCGAGGATGTGGCTGTTCCCCGTGAACAGGATGCCGAAGCGCGGCGTATCGTGGATGAGCGTGTGCGAGACGCGCTGGCCGACACCGCTGAGCGCGACGCCGACGCCTTGCTTATAAAAGACGCCGACTTGGTGGATGTAGCAGTTGTCCACGAAGTTCTTCGCCTCGGTGAGCGTGGGCCGGTCGCCGCCGCTGAGCGCGACGCCATTGCTGCCGGTGAAGGAAATGTCGCAGCCGACGATGCCGTTGTCGGTGCCGCCATTCACGGCAATGCCGGTGCCGGAGAAGTCGCCCACATTCCGTACGGTGCAGCCGACGACGCGATTATGGCTGCCTTTGGCAAAGACGATGGCGCTGCCCTCCGCGCACTCGAAGGTGAGGCCGCGCACGGTGAGATAGTCGGTGCCCTCGAAGGTGAGGATGTCGCGCGTGGTCGGCACCGTGATGCGGACACTCCTGTCCGCAACGCCGCCTCCCCGAACAAGATTGCCCGAGTTGCCATCAAGCATCGTTCCCTCCGGCGGCAGAAAATAGACCGTGCTGTTTTTCCGATCGAGATACCACTCGCCGGGCGCGTCGAGTTCCTCCAGCGCGCCTTGGAAATAGAAGCGATCATTCGCGCGCATCGCGTAGCTGCCGTCCTTCGCGGTGGTGACGGTGCGGCTCGCGTCGTCCACGCTTTTCACGCGGAGGATGTCGTTCCACCAGTTGTAACGCGGGAAGACGAAGACCTCGACCTCGTCTGGTCGCGCCCACTTGCGCCAGTCGGAGTTCTTCACCTTGAGCGTGTGTTTGTTCTCGTCGGGATTGTCCACATACATCGGCCACATCTCGCCGTCGGCGTACGCCCAGCCGCCGCCGTACGGATTCTTCGAATCGAAGTTCGGATAGCGCGCGAGGATCTGCCGCTGTCCGGCGAAGAGCAGTTGCTTGAACGCCGCGCCCTTGAATCCCTGCGCGCCGAGGTCGGCCTGCAGGATGCCGCTTTTCCAAGGCTTCCAGCCGGTGACGGCGCGTCCGCCGATGAGCACGGGCTTCTCTTTTTCAAACGCCTGCCAGACGACTGGCGCGTAGTCGCGGCCCGAGTCGTCGTGCGTGAACTTGAGCCCCTGCGGCAATTCGTAGAGCCCGTCGCGGATGTTCACGGTGCGCGCGCCGGGCAGCGGGCGGATCGTGTCGCGCGCCTTCGTGAGCGTGGCAAATGGGCCGTCGGTCCTGTCGGCGTTCGGCGCGGGGAGCAATCCGGTCCAGGCGTCGTCGCCATTCGGCGCGACATACCAGTCCGTGGCGCAGAGGCTCATGGTGAGCAGGGGAAGGAGGAGCAGGTGTTTCATGGATGAGGAATCTCCAGCGTGCGGCAGATTTTCTTCGCAAGCAGGTCAGGGATTTCGCTGTGGCGAGGGACAGGTTCACGCCGCCCTGTGCGCGGGTTCCAGTAGATCGAATGTGAGCCGCCTTCGCACTTCAGCGGGCAGCCGTTCGCTTCGAGATGCCGGATGAGGTCGCGGCGCTTCAAACGAGTTCGAGCAGTTCGGTCTCACTCTTTTTCCGCGCATCCTCGCGGCGATCCTCCATGAGCAAAAGGACGGCTTCACGAAGACTCTGAAGGCATTCCTCCTTCGTGCGGCCCTGGCCGTTCGCCTCCGGGACTTCGGGACAGAATGCGACGAACCATTCTCCTTCCTGATGAATCTCGGCGGTGAGCGGGATGTTCATACAGTGAGGGTAGTGAAAATCAGGAAGATGTCGAGGCAGCGTGCCCGCCTCGTGCCGTCGTCGGTTACGAAACTGCGAGCTTCGTCCAGCGTGCGTTTGCCTTCGAGGATTTCACGACGGCTTCGATAAAGGCCATGCCGCGGACGCCGTCCTCGATCTTCGGGTAGTCGAGGCAGAGGTCGTCCTTCGCGAGCTTGCGGCGCTCAATGCGCGCACGGATGTGGTTGGCGAAGTTTT
>JBDSAR010000075.1:0-6803 GCA_039922035.1 Chthoniobacteraceae bacterium | reverse complement strand
GTGAGCGAAAGGCCGGGGTGCTGCGCCTGCACCCGCTTGCGGTGCGCGTCCAGTTCCTCCCCGAGCGCTCGGATGCGCGCCTGCGCCGCTTCGTCGCACGCGGGGAAGGGAAAGGGGTCGAAGCATTCCGTCTTGGGATACACGGGGCGATCTTCGAGCAAGGCACCGCGCGAGAGGGCAAAGACGACGTGAATCCGGCTGCTGAGCACGCCGAGGTGAAAGGCGTCGTCGAGCGCGATGACGACGAGCTTGTTGTCCGGCAGCACGTCGGCGCTGAGGAATTGGAAGATGCGATGCTTCGCCGTCTCCACGGTGGCGATGTAGCGCGGAAGACCGGCGAGCGCGGGGCGCAAGTCGCGGCGCGGTTCGCCGAAGATCCACCAGTTCCGGCGGTAGCTCTCACGATTGTTTGCCTCGCGCTCCGGTTTTACGTGCGTGAGGACATGCTGGTAAATTGCGGGAAACCGCTGCCGAGCTTCGTCAGCGGAAAGGCCGAAGAGGTCTATGCACATCACGTCGCGCGGAGAATCCGTGAGGTCGCGCCCGTTCCGATATTGGCGGATGTGCTGCTCGGCACCGGGGACTGTGCCGAGTCCAAGCTCCTTCGCCTGTTCCGGTGAAACGATAAAGCCGGAGCCGATGAGCTGCACGCCGCGATAAGTGAGGCGTTCATTCGCCTTCAGCTCCACCGCGCCCATCACGTCCGCCCCGGTCGTGAGGTCTGCGGCGATGCGTCCGGTTTGGGCGGCGAAGGCGACCTTGGCCGAACCGTCCTCCTGCGGCTCCTCGGCGGTGGCGGTGCGGATTTCGCCGGGGTGCTCGCCGGCTTCGCCGACGGTCATGGCGATGCGGACGGCGGCCCCCTCCGCCGTATCCACCCAGGGATGGTCGGGAATCGCGAGAAGGAGGCTCAAAACAGGGCTTTTCAGAGAGGGAGCTGCGTCACCGGATGTTTTTCCGGCCTCTTTCGCGCGTTTGCGGTTGTCCCCAGAGAAACTGGGGGCTTCCCCCGATGATCCAGGAGCCGCGCCGGAGGGCCCCACGGGTTCACTTGGACGCCCCACGGGCTCACTTGGACGCCCCACGGGCTCACTTAAGCGCCCGACGGGTTCACTTAAACGCCCCACGGGCTCACTTAAATGCCCCACGGCCTCACTTGGACGACCGGATGGTTCTGGAGGAGGCAGGGCGACGGGGTTTCCTTTCAGATGCCCTTCCACGACCCGCCGGTTGAAGGTCTGCCGGAGGCTATTCGTGGTGATGAGGCCAAACCTGCGCGCCCCGCCGGTGCGGACGATGGCGGCGGCCTTGTGCCACCAATACATGACGAAGTCCGCACTCTCGGGCACCTCCGGGTAGGCGGCGCGCAGGGCCTCGGTGTACCCGTCGCCGAGGTCTTCGCGCATCCGCTTGTTGCCGAGGAAGGGGGGATTGCCCACGATGTAATCCGCCTCCGGCCACGCGGCGGGCCGGGCACCGGGATAGGTGAGGAGCGGGACGGTCTTCGACTCATCCGGCACGTCGCGCCCGGTGATGGCGTCCTTTTTCAGGCTGCGCCGATCCCAGACGGTGAGGACCGCGCCCGCCGCATCGCGCTGCGGCACGGGCGGGCCGTCCCACGCGAGGACGGCGTCGCGGCACTGGATATTATGGAAGGCGCGGATGATGGGCTCGGACGGGGTGCGCCTGCCGCGGGTGCGGAAGTGCCACTGGAGGTATCCGATCCAGAGCACGAGGTCGGCGATGGCGGCGGCGCGGGGGTTCACCTCCAAGCCGAGGAACTGGCCGGGGAGGACGGTGAAGGACTCCATTTCCAGCACGGCGTCGTCGTGGCCGAGGTCGTCGAGGGCGACGAGGACTTCGCCTTCGAGGAGCTTGATCTGGGCGAGGGTGACGTAGAGGAAATTGCCGGTGCCGCAGGCGGGATCGAGGACGCGGATGTCGCAGAGCCGGCGGTGAAAGCGCTGCACTTCGGCGATGGCGTCCTTGCGCTTGCCCATGCGGTCGAGGGTGAAGGCGGCGGCTTTGACGGCATCCCATTCCGCGCGCAGCGGCGCGATGATGGTGGGCAGGACGAGCTGCTCGACGTAGGCGCGCGGGGTGTAGTGCGCGCCGAGCTTGTGGCGCTCGACGGGATCGAGGGCGCGCACGAGCAGCGTGCCGAAGATGGCGGGCTCGACCTCGCGCCAGTCGGCGTGTGCGGCTTCGATGAGCAGCGCGAACTGGTCGTCGGTGAGCGGGAGCGCGGTGGCGTCCTCGAACAGGCCGCCGTTGAAGCAGAGGATTTTTTCGCGAATGGCGGTGGAGAAGCCGCCGGCTTTCATCTTACCCCACAGCTCCTCGACCATCGGCACGAATTGCGCGGTGTGGCCCTGGAGGCTTTTGAGAAGATTGAGGAAGCTCTCCTTCGGCAGCAGTTCCATGTCCTCGGCGAACATGGTGAACAGGGCGCGCATCAAAAACGTGGCGACGGTCTCGGCGCGGTGGCCGGATTTTTCGAGCGAGGCGGCGAGGCGTCCGAGGCTCTGCGCGATCTCGCGAGTGACGCGAGCACTGCGGCGCGCAGGGTCGAGCGCCTGCGGGTCCGTCCACGCGAGGCGGAGGGTCTCGCGCACGTCGGCGTCGTTCAGCTTTTCCAGCAGGATGCGATGACTCTGCGGATCGGGGAACGGGACGTAGGTGCCGCCGGTGCGGGTGAACTCGGAGTAGAGTTCGATGCTGTGGCCGACATCCACGATGATGAGCAACGGCGGACGGCCTTCGTTGGCCGGAAGCGCGCGGGCGTATTGCTCGGCCTGGCCGCGGGCCTTGAGCATGGCCTCATCCCACGCCGCGCTGCCGCGCTGGGCGTGCCCTTTCTTCGCGGCTTTCGCCCGCGCTTTTGTGGCGTCGGCGAGCGCCTCGGCTTTCTCCTCGGCAGCGCGTTTCTCGACGCCCTGCTTGGCTTCGAGGACGTAGCAGCCGCGCTTGTAGAGATCGATGCGGCCCGTGCTCGTGGTGCCGTCCGGGTGATGAAAGGTGACGCTGCGCTCGAAGACGTAGGCATTGTCGGCGTCGTCCGGTTTGGTCGGATCCGGCCGCGCGACGCCAATCAGGTCGCAAAGCTCGGAAAGGAAGAGCTGGTAGTTCGCACGCTCGGCCGCGCCGGAATTTTTCCAGCGGGCGATGAATCCGGATGCTGTGTCGCTTTGGTGACTGTCCACGCGGCAACGTCTAGCGAGTCATCCGCTGTGAGGGAAGATGGGACTCGCGAGGCTCTTCAGGAGATGGCCTTGGCGATGCCGAAAGCCACGCCCGCCGCGACCGACGAGGGCAGTCTGCCATGCGCTCTTGAATTTCGAGACGCCCGTGAAGTGCCCCTTCACAAACCCGAACACGGTGAGCGCGAGCAAGGTCACGGCGATGGAGATGAGGAGCGCCTTGTGCGAGTTTGCGGCGAGCATGGATGGAAGGAGCGTGAATAGAAACGGCCAACTTGAGGTCCGAATGCGATTCAGAAGAGACAGGCGGGAACCAACCATCACATCACTCGAAACCTCAAAACCATTTCGAAAGCACGAGAAGCACCATCGCTTGACAGATCCAACTCTAAATCGTGGCATAGTCTGCCAGCCCAAATTTCCCATGTCCAAAGAACGTATCGCAATCATCGGGATCGGCTGCCGGTTCCCCGGAGGAATCAACCATCCGGAGGCGCTTTGGAAACTGATGGCCGAGGGCCGTGAAGCCGTGGGCGACGTGCCTGCGGATCGCTGGAATGTGGAGCGCTACTACGATCCCGAGCCGGGGTTGGTGGGAAAATCCATCGCGAAGCGCGGTGGTTTTGTGGACGGCATCGATCAATTTGATCCGCAATTTTTTGGCATCTCGCCGCGCGAGGCGCCCTATGTGGACCCGCAGCAACGGCTGCTGCTTGAGACCGCGTGGGAGGCGATCGAAGACGCAGGCGTGGTGCTCGATTTTGAAAAGGGCACGGACATCGGCGTGTTCGTCGGCATCTCGCACAACGACTATCAGGTCATCCAAGGCACGCCTTTCGACTCCGCGGGGATTTCCGCGCATTCGCCGACCGGGTCCGCGCACAGCATCGCCGCCAATCGCATTTCGTACTGCCTCAACCTGCGCGGCCCGAGCATCGCCATGGACACGGCGTGCTCTTCCGCGCTCACCGCGGTGCATGCGGCGTGCGAGCACATCCGCTCCGGTCGTGGTGACACGGCACTGGCCGGAGGTGTGACGGTGATGATTACGGCCGGCGGGTTCATCGGTTTTTCGCAGGCCTCGATGCTTTCGCCGGAGGGCAAGTGCAAGGCGTTCGACGCGTCGGCCAACGGCTTCGTCCGTGGTGAAGGTGCGGGCATGGTGCTGCTCAAGCGTCTCTCGCAGGCCATCGCCGACGGGGATCCGATCCATGGCGTGATCGTCGGCACGGCGACCAATCAGGACGGGCACACGAATGGCATCTCGTTGCCAAGCACCGAGGCGCAGGCCCGGCTCATCCGGGATGCCTGCGCCGATGCGGGCATCGCGCCCTCGGAGATCGGTTTTGTCGAAGCGCACGGCACGGGCACCGCGGTCGGCGATCCGATCGAGGCCCACGCACTTGCAGAGGCATTGTGCGTCGATCGCCCGGCTGATGCTCCGCTGACGATCGGCTCGGTGAAAACCAACCTCGGCCATCTGGAAACCGCCGCCGGCGTCGCCGGGCTCGTGAAGGCCGTGCTTGTGCTCAAGCACCGGCAGATTCCGGCCAACCTCCATTTTGAAACACCAAATCCGCACATTGATTTCGAGGCGTTGAAGCTCCGCGTGAACACCGCGCTGGAGCCGTTCCCCGAGACGGAGGGCCGGCGCCTGGTGGGCGTGAATTCGTTCGGCTTTGGGGGTGCCAATGCGCACGTCATCATCGAGGAGTCACCGCAGCGCCCGTACGATGAGCATTCCGAAAATCCCATCGAGCGCGCATGGCCGATCATGGTTTCCGCGCGCTCTGAGGATGCGCTGCGCAGTTCGGCACTGCGGCTCGCGAAGTGGCTCGACGATCGGGCGCATGCGAACGGCGATTCTCCGCTCCTGCCCGATCTCGTCTATTCCCTCGGCGCGCGCCGCAATCACCATCCCTATCGCCTGAACGTCGTCACGCGTTCGATGAGCGAGCTGGTGCAGGAACTCGACGCTTTTGGCGGGAAGCAGGAGAGCCCGAAAGTCCGCACGTCCTTCTCCCCGCGTCGCGAACACGCGCCGCGGGTCGCATTCGTCATGAGCGGCCAGGGCCCGCAATGGTGGGGCATGGGCCGCGAGCTGATGCGCCACGAACCGGTCTTCCGCGAGAGCATGGAACGCTGCGCCGCTGCCATGAATCCGTGGGCGCGCTTTGATTTTCTCGAGGAGCTCGGGCGCGCGGAAAAGGATTCACAAATGCATCGCACGGAAGTGCTGCAGCCCGCGATTTTCGCCATGCAGGTGGCGCTTGCGGATCTGTGGAAGTCGTGGGGTGTGCAGCCCGTGGCCATCGTCGGGCACAGCACGGGGGAGGTGGCGGCCGCGTGTGCGGCCGGCGTGCTCAGCCTGGAGTGGGCGGCGAAGGTGATCGTGCTGCGGGCGAGGTTCATGGAAGATTGCGCGCGGGATGAGGGAACGATGCTCGCGGTGGGAATGAAAGCCGACGAAGCGCAGGCGATCATCGCCCGCCACGACCGCACCGTGTCCATCGCTGCGTTCAATGGGCCGCGTTCGCTTACGCTCTCGGGACTGCGGCCATCGCTGGAGGCCATCGCTGCCGAGCTGGAGTCCCAGGGGATCTTCGCTCGATTCCTGCGCGTGGCGCATCCCTTCCACCACGCTTTGATGCAGCCTGCCGTGGAGCAGATCGAGGTGGCCCTGGCCGACATGGAGACGCATCCCGAGACGGTTCCATTTTTCAGCACCGTGACGGGCCGGCGTTGCTCCGGTCAGGAATGTCTCGCCGCGCATTGGGGCCGCGGCATCCGACAGCCGGTGCTGTTTGCGTCGGCAGTGGATGCACTCGCGGATTTCGGCGTGGATGTGTGGCTCGAGATCGGCTCGCATCCCGCGCTCGTGCATTCGATTCAGGAATGCCTCGCAAGCCGCAGTGCAAAGGTGTCCGTGCTTTCCTCCGCGCGGCGCGAACGGGAGCACGAGTCACTGCTTGAAACCGCGATGGATCTGCACAGCGCGGGCGTGCCGCTGGATTTCGCGGCGATGACGCCCTCACGCCGCCTGCTCGCGCTGCCTGCATACGCATGGGACAAGAGCCGCTGGTGGAGCGAAGCGAGCGACTGGCACGAAGGCCGCCTCGCGCCAGGTGGCCGCGGGCTGCTCGACTTCCGCCTGCCGCGCGCGACACCCACATGGACCGCGCGCCTGGATGGGCGGCACATGGCATTCCTCAAGGACCACAAGGTGGACAGCCACGTCATCTTCCCGGCTGCCGGGTTTGTGGAACTGGTCCTGGAAGCCGGCGTGCAGCTTTTCGAGGGCCACCCGTTCGTCATCGAGGACTTCGAAATTCGCAAGCCGCTCATCCTGCCCGAGCCCGCATCGGGAGTGCACATCGAGGTTTCCTACGACACGAATGAGCGCACGTTTGCGATCCAGAGCCGCTTTGAAAATGGCGCGTCGTGGTCGCTCCACGTTGTCGGTTCGATGCGCGGAGAGCGCACCGAGTCGCCCTTCGCCGCGACGACGTGGGAAAGCGCTGCCACTCCCGGCACGCAGCCGGTCGAAGTCGAGGGATTCTACCGCTACATGGCCGACCTCGGCCTTCGCTACGGTGAGGAATT
>JBDSAR010000074.1:0-7679 GCA_039922035.1 Chthoniobacteraceae bacterium | reverse complement strand
CGCATTCCTTTCATCTCGAATGTCACAGGCCGTTGGATCACAGACGCCGACGCCACCGACCCGGATTACTGGGCGCGGCATGCAAATCACACCGCGCGCTTTCACGATGCGCTGCAAACGCTCTGGCAAACCGAAGACCCAATCCTGCTCGAAGCCGGGCCGGGCCGGACTCTCGGCGTCCTTGCGCAACAGCATCCCGCAGGACGCGCCAAAGCTTCCGTGCTGGCGATTTCCAGTCTGCGCCACCACTACGAAAGCCAGCCGGACGCGGAAGTTCTCCTCGCCGCCACTGGCCGCCTGTGGCTTGCCGGTTTGGAAATGCGCTGGAATGCGCTGCACTCCGATGCGCAGCGGCGCCGCATTCCACTCCCGACATACCCGTTTGAGCGGAGCATTTACTGGCTCGATCCCATCGGCCTTCCGAATGCCGGTGAATCGCAATCCATCGCCCCGGCACCCGCCCCGCTCGGAATCGACCGATGGTTCCATGTGCCGTCCTGGGAACGCACCGCTCCTCTCGCCGGGAACGCCGGCTACACCGATGACACCGGTGTCCTTTGGATCATCTTTTCGGATAGCCACGGAAACGCCCACGGCTTCGGTGAACGACTGGCGGAGTCCGGCGCCACGACGAAACTTGTCAGATTTGGCGCGACCTTCGAGCAACGGCCCGATGGCTCTGCCTGCATCCAACCGCGCAGCCAGGAAGATCACCTCCGGCTGTTTCGTGAGATCAAGGAAGCGCAATGGACCGCTCTCCACATTATCCACCTCGGGTGTTTCGAGGGCCCGGGAGATCCTTCCTCCAGCGAAACCGCTCAGGACTTTGGCTTTTTCAGCCTGATGCAAATCGCGCAGGCAATCGGCGAACTCAACCTCATTGCGGCAGTGAAAATCGCGGTGGTTTCCTGCGGGCTCCATCAGGTCATCGGCGACGAGGATCTCAATCCCTCGATGGCGACTGCGTTGGGCCCCTGCGGCGTGATCCCGCGGGAGTTTTCCAATATCACATGCTTCAACGTGGACCTCACACGAGCACGGGAATCGAACGGCTTAAACGAGAATCATCACCGCTGGGTCCTGTCCGAATTTATCTCACCCGTCGCAGGCGAGGCAGTCGCCTACCGCGGCTCGCATCGCTGGCGGAGAAAATTCCTCCCCGTCGCCCTGCCATCGCCGCTCCCCTCCCTTCACCGTAACAAATCACCTGGGCCCGATCGCCTGCGCGAACGCGGAGTGTATCTCATCACAGGCGGCACCGGCGGCATCGGACTGGCCGTGGCCCGCCACCTCGGGCAGACGTGCCGCGCGCGGATCGTTCTGACCAAGAAGCACTCTTTTCCTGAAAAATCGCGCTGGAAGGATCTCGCGCTCCGTCCCGACACCGCGCCTGAAATTGCACAGACGCTCCGGCAACTGATCGAAATCGAAAGTCTCGGGGCGGAAGTCGAGATCATGGTGGCGGACACATCGGACCGCGAGGCGATGAGCGCTGTCTTCACGGCGACCCGCGCGCGATTTCAGACCATTCACGGCGTCATTCACGCGGCGGGAATCGTCCGTGCAGGATTGGTGCAAACGAAAACACGGGATCTCGCGGAGAGCGTCATGGCGCCCAAGGTCGCCGGCACTTGGATCCTCCACGACCTCCTGGCAGACGTGGAACTGGATTTCCTCGTTCTGTTTTCCTCGATCACATCCGTCACCACGCCATTCGCCGAATCCGACTACAGCGGCGCAAATGCGTTTCTCGACGCGTTCGCACATTTCTCACGCACGCGGCGCCCGTATCCTGTCATCTCGATCGACTGGCCGGGCTGGAAGGAAGCAGGCCAGCTCGCAGATCTGAAATCCGCGCCGGGCACGGAACACTGGAAGGAGTCGGCGCTGAAAAAAGCGATCCTCACATGCGACGGCGTCGAGGCTTTCCGGCGGGCGCTCGCCGCCGGCCTTCCGCAAGTCGTCGTCAGCCCGACGGATCTCGACGCGGAGATGCGGCAGTCTGAAATCGCAGCCCGTCCCGCACCAGTCGCAGAGAGCGAGATCGCAAAGCCGTCAGCGGAAATCGAAGACGTCGTGGCGGAAATCTGGAGAACCACATTTGGCCTCGGCCAAATTGGCATCCACGAGCAATTCACGAGCATCGGCGGCCACTCCCTGCTGGCACTGCAAATTGTCGCAAGGCTGCGCTCATTCTATCGCATGGACCTTTCGCTTCGGGATTTTTTCGAGGCGCCCACGATTGCCGGATTGAGCAGCGTGATCCGGGACAGGATCATCCGAGACATCGAAAGCCTTTCCGACGATGAGGTCCGTGAGCTGATCGCGAAGGAACTCGAGACCCATGATTGAGGCAGTCGCAATTCAACGTAACCAACCCGTGCCCTCGAATGGATAGGCAGGCCCCACTTTCCGCGGACAGACAGCGACTGCTCGAGTTGCGCCTCAAACGCTCCGGCGGGAGGTCACCCGAATCCCGACAGATTCCCAGACGTGCCGAGGGCCAGCGCCTGCCACTTTCATTCGGACAGCATCAGCTATGGACCATCGATCAGATGAGCTCCGGGAATACCGCATACAATATTCCGATCGCATATCGCATCCGCGGTGAACTCGATTTGCGCGCGCTTGAGGAGAGCTTCAACCACGTCATCAACCGTCACGAGTCCTGGCGGACGACATTTCGGGAATGCGATGGCGAACCCGAGCAGGAAATCCATCCGGAGTGCAAAATTCAGATCACCACCACAGACCTCGCACACCTGCCAGCCGGGGACCGTGAAGCGAAGTTCTGCGCGCTGGCATCCGAGGAAGTGTCCAAGCCATTCGACCTTCGCCAGCTTCCGCTGCTCCGCGTTTCGCTTTTCAAACTGGGCAGGGACGAGCACGTCCTGCTGATCAATCTCCACCACATCATCTGCGATGCATGGTCCTGTGCGATTCTCGCCCGCGAACTCACTTCGCTCTACGCTGCATTTCGATCCGGCCTGCCAAATCCGCTGCCGGGCCTCCCGCTGCAGTTTGGCGACTATGCGCTCTGGCAACGGGAAAAATGCGCGGGTGCGGCAATGGCTTCGCATCTCGCCTTCTGGTGCGAACGGCTCGGCGGAGAGCGCGCGCCGATTCCGGTCCCGGCAGATCGCCCCCGCCCCGCGCGGCAGAGCCAACGCGGCGGCGTGCGCACGCGCGAACTCCCGAGCGCGCTTGCCTCGAAGTTACGCGAGCTTGCGCGCGCGGAAGGCGTGACGCTCTTCATCCTCACACTCGCCGCCTTCAAGGCGCTGCTCGCCCGGTACAGCGGCGAGACGGACCTCTGCATCGGCTCGCCGATCGCGCAGCGGCCCAATGTGGAAACCGAGAGACTGATCGGATTCTTCCTGAACATGCTCGCGCTGCGCAGCGATGTCTCGGGCGATCCGGATTTCCGCGAACTGCTCCGGCGTGTGCGCGCAACGGTGCTCGATGCATTCCAGCATCAGGAAGTCCCATTTGAAAAAATCGTGGAGGAGCTGCATCCGTCCCGCGGCCTGAGCCACCAGCCGATCTTCCAGATCGCCTTTGTCCTGCTGCCTTCCGACACGACTGTCCCGACTTTCGCAGGCGCCACGGTGATTTCGCAGGCCGTCCCGATCACCACGGCGAAATTCGACCTCACTCTTTTCATCGAGGAGACGGGCGAGGGCATGCGTGCGATGATGGAATACAGCGCGGATCAGTTCGACGCGACGACTGCGGACCGGATGCTGGAGAGTCTGGAACTGCTGCTCGAAGGCATCGTCGAGGATCCGTCCACTCCACTTTCGCAACTGCCGATTCTCGGTGCCGAGCAGCGCGAGCGCATCCTCACGGAATGGAGTGGCTCGGAGCGACCTTACCCGAAGGAGCAGACGATCGCTGCGCGCTTCGCCGAATGCGCTGCACGGACTCCTGCGGCCATCGCCGTGATCGAAGACGGACAACGTCTCACCTATTCGGAGATCGATGCCCGCGCCAACCGCGTTGCGCATCTTCTCCAGTCGCGCGGAGTCCGTGCGGGCGATTTCGTCGGCCTGCGTGCGGAGCGATCACTTGCGTTTGTCGTCAAGGTGCTGGGCATCACGAAGGCGGGTGCCGCATACATGCCACTCGATGAGCATGAGCCGCCCGCGCGACTCGCTAGCATGCAGGCGGCTTGCGCGACGGTCCTCGATGCAGAGCCGGATGGTGATTTTCCAGCGACCCCGGCAACCTCCAGCGCAATCGCAGAAGGCCCGGCATATGTCCTGTTCACGTCGGGGTCCACCGGTGCTCCGAAGGGCGTGATCGTTCCTCACCGCGGCGTCACCCGGCTCGTCGTGAACAACGATTACGCGCCGTTCCAGCCGGATGATGTCGTCGCATTTGCATCGAATGTGTGCTTCGACGCCGCGACCTTCGAGATCTGGGGTGCGCTGCTGAATGGCGCCGCACTGGTCATCACTCCGCGCGATGTGGTGCTCTCCCCCTTCGCACTCGAAGGCCATCTCTCAAAGCACCACGTGAGCGTGCTTTTCCTCACCACCTCACTCTTCAATCGCCTCGCCCATGAGTCTCCGGCGATGTTCCGCGGGTTGAGGATTCTCGTCTTCGGCGGTGAGCAGGCGGATGCCGAAAGTGTGCGGCTCGTGCTCGCGCACGGACGACCGCAGCGGCTCGTCAATGGCTATGGCCCGACGGAGACGACCACGTTTGCGATCTGTCACACCATCACGGAAGTCGCCGGCTCGTCCGTCCCCATCGGCCACCCCATTGCAAACACGCGGGTGTTTTTGCTCGATGCCTCCCTGCAACCCGTGCCAGTCGGAGTCGCCGGCGAGATCTGCATCGGCGGTCCCGGCGTCGCGCTCGGCTACCACGGCGCGCCGGAACCGACGGCGGAGAAATTCATAGCCACAGAATACGGCCGCCTCTACCGGACCGGCGATCTGGCGCGCTGGCGGCCGGACGGCACCATCGAATGCCTCGGACGGATGGATCAGCAGTTGAAGCTCCGCGGGTTCAGGATTGAACTCGGCGAGATCGAAGCAGCACTCAGGCAACTCGATTCACTGAAGGAAGCTGCAGTCGTCCTGCGGGAAGACGTCCCGGGCGAGAAGCGGCTCGTCGCGTATCTCGTTTCCAAATCGGCAGCGCCAACGTCGCTCGCCGACGTGCGCAGCAATCTGAAGGCTCGCCTTCCAGATTACATGATCCCAGGCGCATTTGTGTTCCTCGATGCGCTTCCGTTGAGCGCCAACGGCAAGCTGGAACGCAACGCCCTGCCCGCGCCCGCACCGAATGGGAACGGACTCGAACGTCCCTTCGTCGCCGCGCAAACGGAGTTCGAAAAGAGGATCGCTGCGATTTGGCAGGATATCCTCAAGACCGGACGCGTCGGGATTCACGACAATTTTTTTGAACTCGGCGGCGACTCGCTTTCCGCCATGCAGGTCATCAGCCGCCTGCGAAACACAGGATTTCCAAACCTGAATGCGCTCGCGCTTTTTGAAAGGCCCACCATCGCCGAATTGGTGACGGCACTGCCAGCCGCCAGCGAAGACGCGACTCGCGAGGAGGGCGTGCTGTGAACGACCTGATCGAGGAACTCCGCCAGCGTGACATCAAGCTCTGGCGCGATGGCGACAACCTGCGCTTCAGCGCGCCCGAGGGAGTGCTGTCGCCTGACCTGAAAGCAAGAATGCTCGCCAGCAAGGTGGAGCTGTTGGCGCAACTTTCCGACTCGCAAACTGCAGCGGCCAGGATTCCGCACATCAATCGCAGCGAAGGCATCCCGCTGTCATTTCCGCAGGAGCGGCTCTGGGTGCTTGATCAACTCGAACCGGGACTGAGTGCATACAATGTGGCGCACTGCTGGCGGATATCGGGGCCCCTGGATGTGGGCGCATTGGAGCGCAGCCTGCAGGAGATCACGCGGCGTCACGAAGTCCTCCGCACGACTTTTTCAGCGGCGAAAGACGCGACGCCGGTCCAGATCATTCATCCGTCCCGCACTCTCTCCGTCCGACAAGCTTCAGTCCCGGCCAGCGAGCTGTTGCGGTTCGCACAGGAGGAAGCGGAGCGCCCATTTGATCTCGCGGCCGGACCGCTGTTGCGCGCGACACTCGCCCGACTCGGTGAGGAAGAACATGCGCTGCTCCTCACGTGGCATCACATCATCTCGGATGCATGGTCGTGCGCCATCTTCGCCCGCGAACTCAGCGCGCTCCACGCCGCCTTCCACACGCACCAGCCGAGCCCTCTCGAGGATCTCCCGCTTCAGTACGCCGACTTCGCGTCGTGGCAGCGTGAAAAGTGCAGCGGCCCGGCAGTCGCCACGCAACTGGCCTTCTGGCGCGAGCGACTGGGCGGCGCACGCTCCCCGCTCCCCGTTCCGGCGGATCGTCCGCGGCCCTCGAGGCAGAGCTACCGGGGCGCGCTGCTCACTCGCGAGCTTTCCGGTGAACTCGCCACGAAACTCCGGAATCTCGCCCGCGCGGAAGGCGTCACGCTGTTCGTGCTCACGCTCACGGCGTTCAAGGCGCTGCTCGCACGCTACTGCGGCGAAACGGACATCTGCATCGGCTCGCCAATCGCGCAGCGGCCGAATGTTGAGAGCGAAAGCCTGATCGGATTTTTCCTGAACATGCTCGCGCTGCGGAGCGATTTTTCCGGCGACCCTGATTTTCGTGAACTGCTCCGGCGCGAGCGTTCGGTGGTGCTCGACGCCTTCCGGCATCAGGATGTGCCGTTCGAGAAAATCGTGGAGGAGCTGCACCCGGTCCGCGATCTCAGTCATCATCCGGTTTTTCAGATCGCATTCGTCCTGCAACCGCCCGGCGAGACGGTGCCCGCATTTGCCGGAACCACGGTCTCGCCTCTCCCCCCACTGGTCACGACCGCGAAATTCGATCTCACGCTCTTTGTCGAGGAGACGCGCGACGGGATGCGCGCGATGATGGAATACAGCACCGATCAATTCGATGCGGCGACCGTGGAACGTATGCTCGAAAGTCTTGAGCTGCTGCTCGCGGGCATTGCCACAGACCCTGGCACCCCGCTGTCGCGTCTGCCGATCCTCAATGCCGCGCAGCAGAATCGAATCCTCACAGAATGGAGCGGCAGCGATCAGCCATACCCGAGCGGGCAGACCATCGCGGAACGCTTCACAGAATGCGCCGCGAAGGATCCCGACGCCATTGCGGTGATCGAAGGCGACGAAAGGCTGACGTATGCGGATCTCGATGCGCGCGCAAATCGCGTGGCCCATTTTCTGCAATCGAAGAAAATCTGTGCGGGGAATTTCGTCGGACTGCGCGCCGAACGCTCGCTCGCCTTCGTCATCAAGGTGCTCGGCATCGCAAAGGCTGGCGGGGCTTACATCCCGCTCGATGAACAGGAGCCTGCGGCCCGTCTCGCCGTGATGAAGGCGGCATGCGCGTTCGTCATTGATGCCGAACCGGAAAGCAGCACGCCCACTGATGTCGTCCCGCCTGCCGTCCGGTCGGATGGCCCCGCTTACGTTCTCTTCACGTCCGGCTCCACTGGCATTCCGAAAGGCGTCATCGTGCCGCATCAAGGAATCATGCGACTGGTTGTGAACAACGACTACGCACCATTCCGCGCGGACGACACGGTCGCGTTCGCATCGAATGTCTGCTTTGACGCGGCGACCTTCGAGATCT
>JBDSAR010000073.1:0-6993 GCA_039922035.1 Chthoniobacteraceae bacterium | reverse complement strand
TCCCAGCCCATGCCGACATTTTGCGTGAGGCCGAAAAGATCGCCGCTCGGTGCTCCGCCGAGCATTTCCGCGGTGAGCGGGAGCGCGCCCTGCGGGCCGGCGGCGTGCGTGCGGATTTGGAAGATGTCGGGATTGTCGGAGGCCATGCGGTTTGTCGGGAAAGGCGGCAGCTCTGAATCTTATTCCTATTCTGCACGCGGAGCGCGCAGCGGATTCACGCGGGGATTAAGAATAAGATTACGAATAAGAATATGACGAAGCGGGGCGCGAATTTTGGAAACAAGCTCACTCTCGGAAGCCGCCATCACTCGAACAGCGCCGCACTCGCCGTGTAACCATGCACGAAATTTTTCCCGCCGACGGGACCGATCTCACCGTTGCAGAAAAAGCCGGCGCTCGGGTGATTGCCGAATGTCTCCGCGAGCACGCCCGCGTCGTGATTCGGAGCGCCGAAGAGACCGCGACCGCGTCCGCCGCACGAGAAGAGCAGCGAGGCGAACGGCCTCACGCCGTTGTCGCGCAGCCCGTGTGCGAGCTGCGTGATGTCCTCGTCTGCCGCCGTCGCGTCGCGGAGCTGGTACTGCACAGTCTGGCCGACCCGCGGGAATGCCGCGATGGCGACCGCGCCGGTCTCCTCGTCGGCACCGAGGATGTTGCGGATGAGAAAGTCGCCGCGGTGGAACTCCTCGCGATATTCCGTCATCGCGAGGCCTGCGAAAAGGTTGCCTTTCGCAGCGGCCTTCTCGGCATTCGTGAGCGACTGGAATGCGTCGTCGAGGATGCGCCACGCGGGCCGCGAGCCGAGCGTCTGGATGATATTTTCCTCCGCGCCCGTCACGGGCAGCGCCTCGCCGATGGGACGGCAGCCCTGGCTCACGAGCGTGTGGATTTTCACGCCGCCGCGGAAGCCGAGCGCGACGCCGCCATCGAGGAGTTCGCGGTCGCGAAAGACGAACATGTCCTCGAGCGCACGACCGCCGCTCGCGAGGCCGCCGAAGCACGGAGTGCCCGGGAATGCGCGTTCCCAAGTCTGGAGCCATTGCTCCGAAGGGACTGCCGTGGGATCTGCCAGCAGCATCCACGCGTCCGCATCCATGCCGCCTGCGGCTTCGCGCCATGCGTCCGAATCGTCCCAGGCTGGCGCATTTGCCGTGGAAAAGGAAAGCGGCATGAGTTGCGTATCCGGGAGATTCATCGCGAGCACGGTGAAGCCGCTTGCTGACTCTGCCTCTTTGCCCGTGGCGACGAGCCCGGCTCCGCTGCAGCCCACGATGAGGGGAAAGTGGCCATTGAGCTGGAGCACTTCCAAAAAATCGCGGAGCTGCGCGCGGTAGTCCGACGAGCAAAAGACAAAGGCACAGCTCACGCGCCCGCCCACCTCGCGGAGGACCGCGCGCGCCGCCTCCGCCACGACGGGTTCGGAGTAGGTGGAGAGTACGAGCCTCGATGCGGCGCAATTGGGCATGCGCGAACATAGCCGGGTTAATGGTTGCGTCCGCAACGGAAAACTGGCGGTGCGAGGGAAATGTGTCCACCCGCTTGCACCTCCTTCCCCCCTCGGGTTCTCCTTCTTGGTGAAAGGAGAGCGGGCGAAGAGATTCGAACTCTCGACATTCTCGTTGGCAACGAGATGCTCTACCAACTGAGCTACGCCCGCGTTTTCGCGGACGGGAATCTAAGGGGAACGCGCACCGGCGTGCAAGGGCTTTTTTTCGGCAAACGACAAATGCGTCTTTTCCGGTGCCGCTGAGAGGACGGACGAAAAGATCGCTTGCCCCCGTATGCGCCTCTGCGTTCTGCTTGTCCTCCACTCCTGTGGACGAATGCCTGACCCGATGAAACTTGCCCTGATACCCGCCCTCCTCCTCGCCTCGCTGCCGCTGAATGCCGCGCCCGCCTCCAAGATAGACGTGAGCAAGCTGCCGCAGCAGACGCGCGTGATCGGCGACGTCATCGTGCCCGTGCCGAGCGAAATTTTCGGCGTGCTCGACAAGCTGAACTCCAAGCCCCGCTGGGCGGATGTGTTGCGCCCGATGAAGACCGTCGCGAAACCGTTCGGCGATCAGTCGCAGGTCGCACTTTATCTCGGCTCGGTGATTGCCGAGGGATTCGTCGCAGTCGAGGCGGAGGACGCGGATCAGGTGCAGAAAATCGGCCGCAGCGTGCTGAGTCTGAGCGAAGCGCTGGGCTCGAAAGTGGTGAAGGCCGTGCAGAAACGCGCGAATGCGATCATTGATGCCGGCGGCAAAAAGGACTGGAAGCTCGTGCGCAAGGAACTGGATCGCGCGCTGAGCGATGTGAAGGAGGCGATGGCGGAGCTCGGCAGCGAGCAGCTCTCGCAGCTCGTGAGCCTCGGCGGCTGGCTGCGTGGCACGGAGGCCTTGTGCGAGGTCGTGAACAGTTCGTATTCGCGCGACGGCGCGGACCTGCTGCACCAGCCGGTGCTGCTCGACTATTTTTCCCAGCAGCTCGACGGGATGAAGGCTCGCTACAAGAAGAACCCCGGCATCGGGAAAATTCAGGCGGGCCTGAAGGACATCCGCCCGCTCATCGGCCTGAGCGACGGCGCGGAAATCTCGGCGAAATCCGTGCGTGAAGTCGGCGGGATCACGGCGGGGCTGGTCAAGACGATCCAAAACCGCTAGCCTGGGGGCAACACCCGTGACTCGACTTTTCAAAACACTCCTCCTCCTGGCCCTCACGGTCCTGCCTGCGCTGGCGACCGTGGACGACGCGCTCTCGTTTTCACTCGAGGCCGCGCAGCCTTACGTGAAGGAAGGCTTCACCGTGCGCGAGGATTTCTGGGGCGGCGACATGGCCGTGGCGCAGCCGAAGGCGATCACGCAGCAGATGTTCAAGGGCAACGAGTACTGGTTCTGGGCCGGGACCGACGTAAAAGGCTCGAAGATCTCCGTGCATGTGTACGACAGCGAAGGCAACCTTTGCGAAGTGGAGTCGTGGCAGAAAGGCCAGCTCACCGCCGCGCGCGTGGTGCCGAAGCGCACCGGGACGTACTACGTGATTGTCGAGATCGAGAAGTCGTCGCGCGAACGCACGCATTGGGGCATGGCCTACGGTTTCCGCTAGGCGCGGAGCGGGATGAGCGAGGCACAGACGTTTGAGTTCGAGAGCGCGCGCGTGCTCGGGCAGTTGTTCCTGAACGATCTGGGAAATCTCCGTGCCGTCGAGGATGCGCTCGGCGTGAAAATCACCACGCGCGAAGGCTGGCTGCGCGTCGAGGGTGAGGGTGCGGATGTTGCCGCGGCGGGGCGCATGTTCCGCCAGCTCGCCGATGCGCAGCGTGCCGGACTCGCGATCCGCCGCTACGAATTCAGCTACGCGCTGCGCGGCGTGCGCGATCCGGAGGCGGTCGGGCTCGACAACCTTGTCATCACGCGCATCCAGTGCTCGCCGCGGCGTCCGCCCATCATCCCGAAAAACCCGACGCAGCGTGCCTACATCCAGGCGATCCAGCAGCACGACATGACCTTCGGCATCGGCCCCGCCGGCACGGGTAAAACTTATCTTGCGATGGCGATGGCCGTCTCCGCTTTGAAAAAGGAGGAAGTGCATCGCATCATCCTCACGCGCCCCGCCGTCGAGGCCGGCGAGGCGCTCGGCTTTCTGCCCGGCGACTTGAACGAAAAGATCATGCCCTACCTGCGCCCGCTCTACGACGCGCTGCACGACATGCTGGAGGCCGATGAACTGCAGCGGTATTTCGAGCGCGGCGTCATCGAGGTCGCGCCGCTCGCCTACATGCGCGGGCGCACGCTGAACCACGCCTTTGTCGTCCTCGACGAAGCGCAGAACACCACCGGCGAGCAGATGTTCATGTTCCTCACGCGACTCGGATCGGAGAGCAAGGCCGTCATCACCGGCGACCCCACGCAGATCGATCTGCCGCACAACAAAAAGAGCGGAATGGTCGAGGCACTCGCCGCCCTGCGCGACATCGAGGGCATCGCGTTCGCCAATTTTTCCGACCGCGACGTGATCCGCCACGAACTCGTCCAGCGCATCGTCACCGCCTACCGCCAGCACCGCGGGACGGATGTGAAGAAGTAGTCCTGGGCTTCAGCCCTAAAGGCGCGTGTGCGGGCTGAAGCCCCGGACTACTTTGCGCGCCAGCGCCCTAACCGCCGCCCGGCGATCTCCCGGAAGAGCCACGCCCGCAGATAGAGACTGTGGTGCACATTTGTCGGTGGAACGCGACCTCCGGGCGAGTTTCTTCCTTCGTGCGCCTTCGGAAGCGTATCCGGAGGTCACGCTCCACCTCTCTCCTCCGCCTTCGTCAATCCCGATGCTCGTCCAAAGTGCATGCCATTCCATATGTGGAATTCTGCCGCCGGGTGGCGGCTATTTCTTCTTCGCGTCGTATTCCTTCCAGAATTCCGCCGCGGTCTTGTCGGGCCGGTAGCCGTTTTTCGGATCGTCCGTGAAACTGATGCGTTCGAGCTTGGGCAAGTCGCGGAGGAACCCGATGTCTTTCGCGTTCGGCGGCAGGGTGAGGTTCGTGAGTTCCTTGAATTTTGTCAGGAGCGAGAGGTCGCTGAGTGCGACGCAGGCATTCAGCCGCAGGGTGGTGAGTGGGAGTTCCTCGAACGCGCGGAGATCGGCTACGCTGGTGCTATCGAGGCAGATATGTTTGAGGGGCATTCCGCGCACCGCCGAGAAGTCGGTAATCTTAGTCCGGGCCACGTTTAACAGTTCGAGCTGCATCCCTTGGAGCGGGCTCAAGTCGGTGACATTGGTGGTGTGGATGTAGAGCTTCTTGATCGCCATGCCGCGCAATGGCGTCAGATCGGTGACACCACTTTGCCCGACGCGCAGGCTGCTGATCGGCGCACCGCTCAGGAGCGAGAGATCACTGAACTTCGGATCGGGAATATCCACCTCCCATGTGCCGTCGGGCAGTAACTTCAAGACACTGATTTTCGCCCCGGAGGCGCGCAGCGCAGTCGCCCACGCTTGTCTCTCATAGTCCTTCCAAAACTCCGCGGCGGTTTGGGCAGGGTTGGTATGGGAGTCGAGGGAATAAGAAATCCTCTCTAATGCAGTCAGGGCGCGCAGCACGCTGACGTTACGGGCATTCGCTGGAAGTGTGATTGATTTGAGGGTGGGGCATTTGAGCAACGGACTGAGGTGGGGGACGGCGGTGCCGTGAAGCGTAAGCGATTCAAGCGGCAAGTCGGCCAGCGCTGAGATGTCTGAAACCTTGGTGCCGGCGATCCATAGTTTTTTGATCGGCATACCTCGCAGCGGCGTCAGGTCGGCCACGGCAGTGCCATAGATTTCGAGACTGCTAATGCGTGCGCCGCGCAGAAGAGTGAGGTCGCTGAATTCCGCATCTCTGATCCGCAGATCCCATGTGCCGTCGGGCAGTTGATTCAGAGCGCTGATCTTCGCCCCGGATTCGCGCAGCGTTCTCAGCCACCCCTGAGTGTCGTATTCCTTCCAAAAGTCCGCAGCACTTTTATAGCCGCTCTTCGGATCACTTTTGAAGTCGATGCGTTCTAGCTTTGGAAAGGCGCGAAGGAATTCCAGGTTCTTCGCGTTCAGCGGCAGGGAGAGGTCAGTGAGATTCTTGGCCTCCGCGAGCGGCGAGAGGTCGGTGAGTTCGGAGCAGTCATGCAGCTTCAGTAAGGTGAGGGGCATACCCCGCAAGGCCGAAAGATCGGTTACTTTGGTTCCGGCCAAATACAGAAGCTCGAGAGGCATTTGTTCGAGTGGACGCAGTTCTGCCACCTTGGTGTTGTGGAGCCAGAGTTTTTTGAGAGCCATACCGCGCAGCGGTTCCAGATCAGTGACGGAAGTTCCAGAGAGATCGAGTGTCTTGAGAGGCACCCCTCGCAACACCGAGATATTGGTGACCCTCGTGCCATAGAGACTCAATTCCTCAAGCGGCAGCCCTTGGAGAGGACTGAGGTCGGTGACCTTGGTATGATTGAGCCCCAGCGTCTTGAGAGCCATTCCGCGCAGAGGCGACAAATCGGACACGTCAGTATTGTCGAGGCTCAGGCTGCTGATCGGTGCGCCCTTCAACATAGTGAGATCGCTGAGCTTCGTATCACGGAGATCCACCTCCCAAGTGCCGTCAGGCAGTTGCTTCGCGGGCTTGATTGCGACACCCGAATCGCGCAGCGTCTTTAACCACAACTGGGTATCGTATTCTTTCCAAAACTCTGCGGCGGTCTTGTCTTTATTTGCATTCTCGGTGAAGTCGATCCATTCGAGACCGGGCATGGCGCGCAGGAACTCGATGGATTTCGGATTCGGCGGAAGGAACAACTTGTTGAGCTTCTTGGCCTCCGCGAGGGGCGAGAGATCGGTCAGTTCGGTGCAGCCATCCAGCCACAAATTGACCAGGGGCATTCCTCGCAGAACCGAGAGATCTTTCACGGCGGTCCCCCTTAAATGCAACCAATCAAGCGGCATCCCCTCGATGGGTCGTAAGTCAGTGACTTTGGTTCCGCTGAG
This sequence comes from Chthoniobacteraceae bacterium, assembly GCA_039922035.1. Classification (GTDB taxonomy): domain Bacteria; phylum Verrucomicrobiota; class Verrucomicrobiia; order Chthoniobacterales; family Chthoniobacteraceae; genus SXWH01. The sequence goes on along the minus strand of JBDSAR010000073.1, from coordinate 513 downwards.
AGTGAGTTCTCTGAGGGCCATGCCACGCAGTGGTTCCAAATCGGTAACCTTGGTGCCTCCGAGCCAAAGTTTTTTCATCGTCATGCCGTGCAGCGGTGACAGATCGGAGACGGCAGTGCCGGTGAGGGTCAGTTCGCGGATGGCAGCGCCTTTGAAAATGGAGCAGTCGCTGAAATTCTTTGAGGTGACGGTGATTGACCATTTTCCCTCGGCGTCCTGCTTTGCGGTGTATTTCATTCCCGCTTCGTTCAAGGCTCGCGCCCAAGTCATGCCGGGCCACTGCTGCCAAAACTCCTCCGCGGTGGTGATGGGTATCCAGGGAAACGAGTCCGTATGCTGAAAGGCCAGCCTCTGGAGCCTAGTCAACTTGCGGAGCGCTTCGATATTCTTGGAATGCACAGGCACGACGACTTTCTCCAAGGTCGGAATCTCCGCGAGGACGGCAACATCGGTCACATTTTCGCAGCCGACGAGATAGAGTTCGTTGAGCGGCAAACTCGTGAGCGGAGAGAG
>JBDSAR010000072.1:0-1748 GCA_039922035.1 Chthoniobacteraceae bacterium | reverse complement strand
CTGCGACGGTGCCCGCGATCTGCGCCGTCGTCAGCGCCGCGACCGCGCGCGAGCGCAGCTCCGGCGGATGTGCGTTCGCGGTGAGCGCGATAGCTGTCGGCATGTAGAGCGATTCGGAAATGCCCATCACCGCGCGCAGCGTGAGCAGCATCGCGGCAGACGCAGCGAAGCCGGTGGCAATGGTGACGACGCTCCACACGATGAGGCTGAGCACGACGAGCAGACGCTTTGAAAGACGATCCCCGAGTTGCCCTGCAATGGGGCAGCCGAATGCATACACCCACAGGAATGCGGCACCGACGAAGCCGAGCTGCCTGTCGCTCATGCCGAGGCCCGACTTCAACGCAGGGAACATCGAGAACGCCGCCTGCCGGTCGCAGTAGTTCAGGAAATACGCGACCCACATGAAAGCCACGAGCAGCGCAGCCTGGCGCGGTGCGAGCGTGGACGTGGGAGGTGGATGCATCGCTCGTGGAAAAGCAGTGGGGGAGTTCGCGGGGAACGTCCATGATTTCGCAGGGAACGCCGAAATCCCAGCCTTGTGTTCAGCTTCCTGTCGCCGCATGTGCAGGGTCGGTGAAAGGCACTTCCAGCGTGCTCGCCGCTTGACGCTGCCTCCAGAATCGCGTGACACTTGGAACACCCCACACACCTCCGCGCCTGCGGCGGAATATTTCAGATCATTTCAAACCGGAATCGTCCATGAAGCTCCCCAAGATTTCCCGCCGCCGGTTTCTTCAATCCGCTGGCGTGGGCGCGCTGAACTTCGCTTCGCCTGGGTTGGTTTTCGGAAAGGACAAATTCGACGTGTCGGGCAAGGCGGTCTCCTCGAAGAAATGCTGCATTTTCCTGCTCCTGTGCGGCGGCCCAAGCCAGATTGACACTTGGGATCTGAAGCCCAATGCGCCGTCCGAAATCCGCGGGCCTTACAAACCGATCAGCACGAAAGTGCCGGGCATGCAGTTGAGCGAACTTCATCCGATGCTCGCGAAGGTGACCGATCACTTCACGCTGATCCGCTCGATGCATCATCCGGGGCCGATCAACAATCACTTCGACGCCATGCACAATCTGCTCAGCGGGCAGTTCGTCGAGCGGGTCCAGCAAGGCGTGCCCGACAGTTCGCCGTACATCGGCTCCGTGGTGGCGAAGCATCTCCCCAGCGAACGCAACCTGGTGTCGAACGCATGGCTCATGAAGTGCGTGGGACAGCCGGTTTTTTGCGCGCCGAATATCGGTTCGGGAGGCTACCTCGGCTCCGCCTACGCGCCGGTGTTCGTGGGTTCCGCCGACAATCATCCGGCGATGCCGAACTTCAAGCCGCCGGAGATCTATGACATGGGCGATCCCGCACGGATGAAGGAACGGCGCAGCCTGCTCGGTGCGATCGAATCGGATCGCCTCGCGGAAGAGCCGGGCGGCAAGGACTGGGGCGAATTGCGCGAGATGGCCTACGATGCGATGACGCGGCCGGAGGGGCGCATGGCTTTTGAATTGAACCGCGAGCCTGTCTCGGTCCGCGAACGATACGGGATGCATCCGCTCGGCCAGAACCTGCTCCTCGCGCGCCGCATGGTCGAGGCGGGTGTGCGCTTTGTGACCGTGAATGGATGGGTTGGGCCGTCGCCGGGAGAGAATGGTGGCGGGCCGCCGAGTTCCAGTTGGGACATGCACGGTGGAAACATGGGCATGGGCAATGCCTTCGGGACCGGTTCCTACGGCATGAACTTTTGTCTGCCGCGACTGGA
>JBDSAR010000071.1:0-4555 GCA_039922035.1 Chthoniobacteraceae bacterium | reverse complement strand
CGCCGCTTCTGGAGGTGTGGTGGACAATGGCGGCTTCTTTTCCGAACAGGCAAAGTCCGACGCCGTGAAGACAATCGCCGAAATGGAACGCACGCTGAAAAAGGGCGTGCTCATCGAGACCTTCAAGGAGATCCCCGCGGACGTGAAGACCGGCGTGAACGCGCAGGACAAGGCCGCGATGTCGCAGATGTATGACCAGTGGGCGAAAAAGCTGGCGAGGCAGCACGGCGTGAACGGCGTGTATGTGCTCCTCGTGAAAAGCCCGTCGCACCTCCAGGCTGAGGTCGGCACGGAGACGCAGCAGCTTGCATTCACGATGAAGGATCGCGCTGCGCTCGTGAGTCTCATGCTGGGCAAACTCGGCGCGAAACAATATGACGAGGCCCTGCGCGACGGCGTGAATTTTGTCTCCGCAACGATGAAATCGCACCTGCCCAACCGTCCGCGCTCAGGCAGCGCACCGGTGCCGGCGGCGTCGCATCCCGCCCAGTCATCGGGTGGTGGAATGGGCTGGCTCATCCCGGCCATTATCATCGGCCTCGTCGTGTGGGTCGTGATCGGCATCGTCCGCGCGATTTCTGGCAGGGTGAGCGGCGGAGCGGCGATGGGGCAGGCCGGTGGGGGCGGCGGCGGATTCTTCAGCTCGCTGATCGGCGGCATGTTTGGGGCGGCGGCGGGGATGTGGATGTATGATCAGTTTTTCAGCAACCACGGCAACAGTGCGTACGGTTCGGATCGCAACGACGGGAACAGCGGCGACAGCGGATTCTCCGGACAGGACACTGATTACTCGGGATCGGGCGACGACTTCGGCGGTGGCTCGGACGGCGGCAGCTCCGGCGGTGATTCCGGCGGCGGTGGCGATTCCGGTGGTGGCGGGGATTTCTGAGAGGGCGGGCCAAAAGCCTTGCCTCAGCGCCGAGGCACAGGGGATGGACGGAGAATTCCGCAATTGGGAAATGCGGACATTCGCCTCCCTACCGGCACGTCATGGAGCGCTGAAGCGCGGAACTACTTTTTCGCGTCGGCTTTCGCCGGTTCGATTTTTGGGGGCTCCATAAGAACGGCAAGCCAGAGCTGCTCCGTGGAAGGGATGACGAGTTCCGTGTAGCCTTGCGGCACGCCGTTGTTCTCCGAGCTTGTCGTCATGAAAAAATTTGCGGGATGCTCGGTGCCGCCTTCCGCTTCCCGGAGCACGACGGTGAATGGCTGGCTCGCAGGTTTCGCGTCGGCACTCGCGGAGAGTTTCAGCGTCACCTCGCCGTCCTTTTCCGGGACATCCGCGGGCGGTGCAGTCACGCCGTCCGGGAGATTTTTTGCCGTGAGTTGCAGCTTCGCCTTGAAGCCGTTCGTTCGTTTGACGGCAACTTTCAGTTCAGCACTTTTGCCGGCCTGCAGGCTCGCGGAGTGAAAGGTCACTGTCGCATTCACCGAGGGCGCGGCGTCGGTGATGGCGAGCCGGTAGAAATAATCATCGCCTCCATGGTGGGACACGTCGCCGACCGCGCACATGAAGGTTCCGTCCGCCGGTGCGGTCCATGTGAGTTCCGGGTCGCGAGACCCGCCTGCGTCGTCATTGGTCGCGAGCTGCTTGCCGTCCTTGTTCTCGATCTTCAGCCACGCATCGAGTGGCGATCCGATTCGCGCAGCCGTGACGTTGAATTCGTAGGCGCGTCCTTTCACTGCGTGGAACGCGAACCTGTCCTCATCGTTCGTGCCATCACTGCGGCCCGTGATGCCAACGGGAACCTCAACCGCTTGCGCCGTGGCCGCGGTGTTGTTCGGTTCCTTTTCCAAAATCTCCGGGATGTCGCTGATGATCACCGGAAGGTGGGAGGCGACACCGGGTAATCCGAGTTCCGCGGCCGTTCCCTGCGCGGGGAAGCGAGTGCCATCAATATCCGCGTGCGTCGAAGTGAGATTCCAGCCGGCGAGTTCCACCGGCGTCATTTTTCCGCGCGCGACGGCGAGCGGCAACGTGTGCCGCACGAATGGCCCGGCGGTCAGATGCAGGCGATACACGCAGCCGTCGCCGCCGGTGAACGTGACACCGGAAGTCGCCGGATAGGCGAAGCCCATGATTTGCACGATAAATGTGCCGTCGCGCGGTGCGGTCCACGCGAGGAACGAATCGAGCGTGCGGCCGTCGTGATTGAAGGCGAGTTCGTGGCCGTCCGTGTCCGTGATGCGCAGGATGCCGTCGAATGTGGCCGCGAGTACGTAGGCCTCCATCCACGCGACGAGCGTTTGGCCGCGCTTCAGCGTCACCGCGAACGAATCCACGTCGCCAGCCTTGTCGAGCTTGCCGCCGATCGTGGCGGGCAGGGTCGCGATTTTTTGGGGCGAATGGAAATCGTCGTTCGGTTCCACCTCGAGAGTCTGTGGTTCGCTCGCTACGATGAAGAAGCGCGGGGCCGAGGCTCCGCTGGCGTTGAAAACCCGGACAAGGTGCGGCCCTGGCACCGCGTCCTTGGCGATCTCCACGTCGAATTTTCCAGCGGTCTTCGATGGCTTGAAAGTGATCCCCGGTGCATCCACCCAGACCTGTGCAGGCCACGGATCAAATTTCCCTGCCGCCGTGAGCGTGACCGTCGTGCCCTGCTGACCCGCGACGGGGCTCAGGTGATTCAGCACGGGTTCCGCGGCGGACAGGATGCCACTGCATACAAGCAGTGTGCAGACGTTGGCGGCGACGCGCATCCCAGCCACGTGCTAGACGAACAGCTCCTTGATCATCCGCCCCTCGTTCACGAGATGCACCGGCTTGCCGGTCGCCGTGTGCAGCACCTGATTCGGATCGATGCCCATCTTCGTGTAGAGCGACGCGGCGAAATCCTCGGGCCGGTACACATTCTCGGAAGCGTTGTACCCCTTCGCATCAGTCGCACCGACGATTTGCCCGCCGGGAATTCCCGCGCCAGCCATCAGCACCGACATCGCGTGCGGCCAATGATCGCGGCCTGCGTCCTTGTTGATCTTCGGCGTGCGGCCGAATTCGCCGAGCGCGAGCACCAGCGTGTTCTCCATCAGCCCGCGCTCTTGCAAATCGGTGAGCAGTGCGGAGAGGCCTTGATCGAAAGTTGCGAGACGCTTGCCTTTGTAGGTCTCAAAGAGCTTCCGGTGATCGTCCCAGCCACCATAGTTCACCGTCACCCACGACACGCCGACCTCCACGAGCCTGCGTGCCATCAGCAGGCGCTGGGCGAAGTCATTTCGCCCGTAGCGGTCGCGCATTTTCGCGTCCTCCTTGCTGATGTCGAACGCCGCCTGCGCTTTCGACGAGGACACGAGGTCGAATCCTTGCTGGTAAAATTTGTCAAAGACGACGGCAGGATCATCCGTGACCTTGTCGTTGAAGCGCACCATGCGATCGAGCGACGCACGCAGGTCGCGGCGCGACTTCGCGTGGCCGTCGGAGATGTCCGCAGGCACGACCACGTCGCGCACTTGGAAACCCTGCGAATTCGGATCGCCGCCGATGACAAACGGCGCGTGCTGCCCGCCCAGAAAATTCGGCCCGCCGCTGCGCGTGTTTGCCGGCATCGCCATGTAGGCTGGCAGCCCGCTGCGCACGCCGCGATCATACGAGACCATCGAGCCGAATGAAGGATGAAACGTGACGAATGCTCCACAGCCGACAGGCACCGGTGTCGGCGCGCCGGTCATCATATAGTGGTTGCCGCCGCCGTGATTCGGATCCTTGTGCGCGATGGAGCGGATGACCGTGAACTTGTCGAACGCCTTCGCGAGTTCCGGCACCGGCTCGCTGAAATGCACGCCCGGCACGCACGTCGGGATTGACTTGAAAGTCCCGCGAATCTCCTCCGGCGCATCCGGCTTCGGGTCGAACGTCTCGTAATGCGACGGCCCGCCGTCCATCCAGATCATGATGCAGTTCACCTTCTTGCCCGGCGCACTTGCCGCTGACGCGCGCATGCGGAGCAGGTCGCAAAGCCCAAGCCCGAGCGTACCGCCGAGCCCGACTTGCAGGAAGTCGCGTCGGGAAATGCCGGCACAGTTGCGGTGGATGGTGGACATGGGTTTAATGATTAAAAACAAATTCGGCCGAGTTCATTAGCGACCAAAGCACATCTTCCGTCGCGGTGCGGCGCGTTGCGCCTTCGGAGGTAAAGGTCGCGGTCGCGATTTTCAGCTCATCATCCGTCGGTTTGCGCGAGTAACAGGCGAGATAGATATCATTCACGATTTCCTCCGGTTTGAGCTGGGTTTCCGCGAGACGCTGGACGCGCGCCGAGGTTGCTTTGCTCGCGAGTTTTTCCTGCAGCAGCTTCGAGTTCATGAGGTGCAGCGCCTGCACGATGCTCGGCTTTGCGTCACGCTCGCAGGGGCAGTCGCTGCTCGAGTTTGGGCGGCTGAAGGCGTCCATCGTCTGCGAATCGATCTTGTAGGTCCACGCCTGCATCGCGCGGCTGCCGGGCGGCATGCCGGGATAGCTGTCCGAGACGCCTGTGATGTCCGCGATGGCATCGGCGAGTGTCTCAGCGGGCAGGCGGCGGCGGTAGGCGCGGGAAAAGTTGCGCGTATCGCCACGGTT
>JBDSAR010000070.1:0-2880 GCA_039922035.1 Chthoniobacteraceae bacterium | reverse complement strand
GTGGATTACGCGAAGGAGATTGGTTTCAAGGGCCAGTTCTACATCGAGCCGAAACCGAAGGAGCCGACCAAGCACCAGTACGACAGCGACGCTGCGGCGTGCCTGAACTTCCTGCGAGAATACAATCTGCTGCCGCACCTCAAGCTGAACCTCGAAACCAATCACGCCACGCTCGCAGGTCACTCGATGCAGCATGAGATGGAAGTCGCGGGCGCCGCAGGTGCGCTCGGCTCGATTGACGCGAACACCGGCGACCTGCTCCTCGGCTGGGACACGGATCAGTTTCCGACCGACATCTATCTCACCACGCAGTGCATGCTCGTCGCGCTAAAATACGGCGGCTTCACCACGGGCGGCGTGAACTTCGACTCGAAGGTGCGCCGCGAGAGCATTGACCCCGAGGATCTTTTCCACGCGCACATCGGCGGCATGGACGCCTTCGCGCGCGGCTTGAAAATCGCCGCCGCGATCCGCGCCGACGGACGCCTCGCGAGTTTCGTGAAACAGCGCTACGCCTCGTGGGACGCCGGAGTGGGCGCGAGCATCGAGGCCGGAAAGGAAAGCTTCCGGTCGCTCGAAAAACTCATGCTCGAAAAGGGCGAAGCCGCCGCGAACATGAGCGGACGGCAGGAGTTCCTGGAGAATCTGATCAACGAATTCGTCTAGCCGAGCATCCCGGCCACTGAAGCGAGAAAGGGTGCATTCCGCTGGCAATCCCGGGCGGTGTGACTGAGAACACCGCATGTCCACTGCCTCGCCATCATTCAAAGAACTCGGAATCCCGGCGGAGATGATCCGCGGACTGGAGGAACTGGGGATCCTCACCCCGACGAAAGTGCAGGCGAAGGTGATCCCGTTTCTGCTCAAGGACGGCGGCGATCTGATCGCTCAGGCGCAGACGGGAACGGGCAAGACGGCTGCCTTTGGCCTGCCGCTGCTCATGAAGATCGATCCGAAGCTGAAGGAGATTCAGGGGCTCATCATCGCGCCCACGCGCGAGTTGGCGAAGCAGATCGGGAAGCAGCTTTTCCGTTTCACCAAATACACCGAGAAGATGTTCGTGGAGGTGGTGAGTGGCGGGGACAATCTCGACCGGCAGGTGATGGCATTGCGTCGGCCGACGCACATTGTTGTTGCGACTCCCGGACGGCTCATTGACCTGATCGTGCGCAAGGCGCTCACGCTGGATTCGGTGCGGCATCTGGTGCTCGATGAGGCGGACGAGATGCTGACCATGGGGTTCAAGGTGGAACTCACCAAGATACTCGACCTCGCCTCGAACAGGCGCAGCACGTGGCTTTTTTCCGCGACGTTCCCGGAGGCGATTCAGCACTTAATCAAGGGCTGCATGTCCCCGCAGGCGCAATCGATCCAGATCGATCAATCGCACGTGGTGAACCGCGACATCGAGCACCGATTCGCCATTTGCAAACGCGAGCACAAGACGGAATTCATCGCCGATTTTCTGAAGCGTCAGAACGAAAAGCGCGGGCTGATTTTTTGCCGGACCCGGGAGGGGGCGATCGAGCTGTGCAGGGAGCTGATCGCGCTCGGACTGTCGGTGGACGTGCTGCAGGGCGACCTCATGCAGAAGGAGCGGGACAAGGTGATGCGGGCCTTCAAGAAGGAGCGCATTCAGTTCATGGTCGCGACCGATGTCGCGGCGCGCGGGATTGATGTCGCGGGACTCTCGTTTGTGATTCATCACCAGCTTCCCGATCAGATCCAATACTACACGCATCGGGCCGGCAGGACGGCGCGCGCGGGGAACAAGGGCCTGTCGCTCGCGCTCATCGAGACGAATGAGAAGCGCGACATCGCCGTGCTCGAAGCAAAGCTGCGCGTCACTTTCACCGAGCAGCGGTCGCGGTGATCCTCGGCTGTGCGGGTCAACCGCAGATGAACACGGATGAACGCAGATGGAAAAATATCCGAGAGTGAGATTTTCTCTCACCGCATGATGAAGAACCGTTTTTCGGCAAATCCATTTTCCGCAGGATTTCATCTGCGTTCATCCGCGTTCATCTGCGGTTCCCACGTGAATATCTCAACTCGAATCCATGTCTGCTGACCTCTCACTTGCTTCTGCCGCCGGCTGGCGGCTGGAACATTCCTACGCGCAGTTGCCCGGCTTGTTTCATGCCACAATCGCACCCACGCCGGTGCGTGCGCCGAGGATCGTGATTTTCAATCGGCGGCTGGCGGAGTCGCTGGGCTTGAATTCTGAAGCGCTGGATGGGGATGCGGGCGCTGCGATTTTTTCGGGCAATCATCTGCCGCCGGGTGCGTCGCCAATCGCGCAGGCGTATGCCGGGCACCAATACGGAAATTTCACGACGCTCGGCGATGGTCGCGCGATCCTGCTCGGCGAGCAGAAGACGCCAAGTGGCGGGCGCTTCGATATCCAGCTCAAGGGTTCGGGCCCCACGCCATTTTCCCGGCGCGGCGACGGACGTGCGGCGCTGGGGCCGATGCTGCGCGAATACATCATCAGCGAATCCATGCACGCGCTGGGGATCCCGACCACGCGCAGTCTTGCGGTGGTGGCCACGGGCGAGGAAGTGGTTCGTCAGGAAATGCGGCAAGGCGCAGTGCTCACACGCGTGGCGGCCAGCCACATCCGAGTGGGCACTTTTGAATGGGCCGCGGCCGCCGGAGATGAAACGGCGATTCGCGCGCTCGTGGATTACACGTTGCGGCGACATTTTTCCGCTCTCGCAGACGAGGAAAATCCGGCGCTCGCACTGCTCGGCGCGGTGATCGAGCGGCAGGCCGCGCTGATGGCGCAGTGGTTGTGCGTCGGCTTCGTGCATGGGGTCATGAACACCGACAACATGGCGCTTTCCGGCGAGACGATTGACTATGGTCCCTGCGCCTTTA
>JBDSAR010000069.1:0-1572 GCA_039922035.1 Chthoniobacteraceae bacterium | reverse complement strand
GTCCGCCGTCTGGACATGTGTGTGCGTCCCCACGACCGCGCTCACTTTTCCATCGAGAAAGCGGCCCATCGCGATTTTCTCACTCGTCGCCTCTGCGTGGATATCCACGAAAATCACCGGCGTCTCCCGGCGGAGGCGCTCGACTTCGGCCTGGGCGGTGAGGAACGGATTTTCGAGCGGCGGCAGCATGAACGTGCGGCCCTGGAGGTTGAGGACCGCCACCTTTCCCTTGGGCGTATCGAGCACGATGCTCCCGCGTCCGGGCGTGGCCGGCGGATAATTGAGCGGACGCAGGAGGCGCGGCTCCATGTCGAGGTGCGGGATGATTTCCTTCTGGTCCCAGATGTGATCGCCGGTCGTGATTACCGCGACCCGTGCGCGGAGTAGGTCCGTGCAAATCTTCGGCGTGATGCCGCGCCCGTTCGCGGAATTCTCGCCATTCACGACTACAAAATCGATTCCGCGCTCATCGCGCCATCGGGGCACCATCTCAATCACAGCCTTGCGGCCCGGCTCGCCGACGATGTCTCCGAGAAAAAGTAGCTTCAACATTGCCAGCGACGATGGCGGATGCGCGGCGCTTTGTCACCATGAAGGAAATGCGGAGCGAGAGTCTGGAAAAATGGCGGATGCGCCGGGTGAATTCGTGGCCGGCGGGGACGCACGGCGCGCCATGCTCACCCGCGCGGGTGAAATTTGCGATGCACGGCTTTCAAACGTCCGTGCTCGACGTGCGTGTAAATCTGCGTCGTCGAGATGTCCGCGTGGCCGAGCATTTCCTGGATGATGCGCAGATCCGCGCCGCCGCCGAGCAGGTGCGTGGCGAAGCTGTGGCGCAGCAGATGCGGATACACGTTCGTCTCGATGCCCGCGCGCTTTGCCGTGCCTTTGACGATTTGCCAGAGGCGTGAGGTTGTGAGCGATTTGCCGTGGTGGGAGAGGAAGACGTGGCTGCCGGTGCGCTTCGAAACGAACTGCGGTCGTTCGCGATCGAGGTAGCTGCGGATGGCGTCGCAGGCCTTCGTGCCGACGGGGATGATGCGCGTTTTGTTCCCCTTGCCAGTGACGCGGATCATGCGCGTCTCGATGTCGAAATTTTCCAGGCGCGCGCCCACGAGTTCGCTCGCACGGAGGCCGCTCGCGTAGAGCAGTTCGAGCATCGCGCGGTCGCGCAGACCGAGCGGCTGCGTGGTGTCCACGGCGGCGAGCAGGCGCTCGACCATCAGCTCGTTCAGCGTCTCGGGCAGGTAGCGTTCCAAACGCGGCAGCGGCAGTACGTCGGCAATATCGTGCGGGATGCGCGTGCGGACGGCGAGCCAGCGGAAGAAGATTTTCAGTGCGACGATCTCCAGTTTGATGCTCGATGCCGCGAGGCCCGCGCGTTTTCGCTCCGAGAGAAAATCCTGCAAGTGCGCGAGCGTGACGGCGGTGGATTCCGTGAGCTGTTTCCGCTGCGCCCAATCGGCGAATGTCTCCAGCGAGCGGCGCGTGGAGAGCTGGTAGTTGTCCGAGAGCCCGCGCTCGGTCGCGAGGTAGAGGATGAAGTCCTCGATGTCCGCGCGCATCACGCGG
>JBDSAR010000068.1:0-3188 GCA_039922035.1 Chthoniobacteraceae bacterium | reverse complement strand
TGAGCGGCTCATAGTCGCGCTCCTTCAGGCGATCCGCGGCGAGGCCGAGTTTGAAGTGAGTATTGAAGAAGCCGTAGATGTGCTCGCGGGTGACGAGGTTGTAGTTGTGCGGGAAGTCCGGGTGATCGAAGAGCTTCACATTGTCCGGCGCGCCCAGGTTTTTCCAGTGCTGCGCGAGATCGGGGAAGCCCTTCGTGGACATGTTCACGGTCCAGTCGTGCGCGCTCGTCATGCCCATCGGCTTCGGCGCGAAGAGCGCGGCAAACTCGATGTTGCCCGTGCCGATGCGCAGCAGGCTCGCATTTTCGCACGTGCAGCCGCCCTGCATCGCGGTGCTCACCATCACGCACGGCACGGCCACGGTGATGCGCGGGTCCACCGCGGCGAGCAGCATGGACTGCGTGCCGCCGCCGCTCGCGCCGGTCACGGCGAGGCGCGTCGGATCCACGTCGTCGAGCGACGTGAGGAAGTCGAGCGAGCGGATGTTATTCCACGTCTGGATGCCCATGATGTTCTGGCTGCACGTCTCCGCCTGCGGCGAAAAGAGGCCCCACTTGCCAGCCTCGGGCGAAATCATCTCAGGCCGCTGCACCTTGAAGCCGTGCGCGATCGCCGCACTGATCTGCTGCGAGTCGCTGTTGCCGAGCATGTCGCTCACGAAGGCCACGCAACCCATCCGCGCGAGCTGCACGCCGATGGATTGGAAGATCGTCCGCCCGCCGATCATCGAGCGCTCCTGCCCCGCCTCGATCTCCTTTTTCAAAGCTGCATCCGCCTTTTCCCAAAAGCGCGCATCCTGCCAGTGCCCGTGTGTGACGATGACTGCGGGATGTTTTCCGCTCTGGCCTTGCGGCCGGTAAAGATTTCCCGTGTGGAAGAGCCCCGGCATCGTTTCGAGGATCACCTTCTCGACCGTGTAGCCATCGCGCTCGACCTTGCCGTGGACGACGGCGTTCAGCGGCGTGCGGGTCGGCTCGGGCAAAATGCCGAGCGCCACGCGCAACTGCGTCTTCAGCGCCGCGGCACGATTCTCCCACACGATTTTGGAATCCGGCGGCGACCACGGAAAGTAGCCGTCGAGATCCTTGAGCGGCGCAAGGCGGATGTCGTCCGGCAGCTTCGCGACCGGAAGCACGCGCGGTGCATCGGCTGCGAAAAGTGACGAGGTGGCGAGGAGGCAGAGCGTGAGGAGGGATTGCGCTTTCATCATTCGGGATGGTTTCAGTCTTACAACCCGGCAGCAATGATTTGGACAGGACTGAAAACCATCGGTCCCCTCGCCTTTCAAAATCCGACCTCTGCGGATCTGCTATTTTGCGACAGCAAGCAGGCGGTCGAAGCCGTCGATGCAGAGCTGCGACCAGGTCTCCAGCGCTTCGCGTCGCGCGCGCAATTCGGCGACCGTGAGGAAGCCGGACTCGGTGATAACGCTCTCGCGCTTGCGCGCAGCGGGGCTTTCGAGATGGAAAATGTGGACGACACCGAGATGCACTTTGCCGACTTCGTTCGAGTCGTCGTTGAGCAGCGCGACGACGTGGTTCGTGTATTTCGTCTCGAGGAAAACCTCCTCCGCGACCTCGCGCTGCACTGCGACATTGTACGCATCGCGGTCGAGCGCGAAGAGTCCCTCGTCGCCGTCATTCATGTGGCCACCGATGCCGATGCTGCCCTTCGCGACGAGGCGCTGCTCGCCGGCCTTCTTGCCACGGACGTAGTGGAAAATCGAATCGCCGTGGACGAGCAGCACGTAGGGGATGATCTGCTTCAGCTCCGGGTTTTGCTCCGCCGCAGCGCGCGGGGTGAAGAAGTTGTTTTCGCGCGCGAGGAATGCGGGCAAGTAGCGGTCCACGTCGAAGCACAGCCCCTGAAACGCACCGAGCTGATCGAAAAGGGAGCGGCGGACAACGAGGATGTTTTCTTCTTTCATCGCTCCCGTTTAACCGGCCCGGAACTTTTTGAGACAAAAAAATCGAACGGCGACGCCGTGAAAGGTGACAACATGTCTGCCCTCCCGTGCATCACGAACCCTCTCCCGACGAATGGCGCAGTTGGCTCCGCCGCTGCGGTCCGCGCTTCCATCTCTACGCGCGTCAGCAGACCCGAACCGAATCGGACGCCGAGGACGTGCTTCAGGATGCGCTCGTGGAGTCTTGGAAACGCACGGGCGAAATGCCGCCGGACGCGCTCGTCTATGCCACCATCCGCCGCCGCGCGATCGATCTCGCCCGCAGCAGCGATCGCCGCAGTGTGCGCGAAGTGGAGGCCGGCACGCCGGAGACAGAATGGTTTTCGCCCAACATCGAGGAACGCGAAACGCAACGCCTTTTGGAGGACGCCGTGAAATCGCTGCAACCGATCTATCGCGAAGTCGTGACGCTGAAAATGTGGGGCGGGCTCACCTTCCAGGAAATCGCCAAGACCACCGGCGTGCCGCTGAACACCGCCGCCTCCCGCTACCGCTACGCACTCGACGGACTGCGCGGGATTTTGAAAGGAGTCGTCCTGTGAGCGCTCACGATCCGAGCGATCCCATCGAGGAAGCACTGCGGAAACTGCGGCCCGCGGAACTTGAGAGTTCGCTCATGGCACGCCTCTCCGTCGCGCGTCCACGCAAAGAAATGCCGCGGCAAAAATCCACGCTGCGCGACATGCTGCTGCGCTGGCTGCTGCCGGTCGCGACGAGTGCGTGCGTTGCGGTGGCGACATTCGCTTTGCTGGAGCACCACCGCAAAAACGATCCGGACAGCCGCGACCCGAAGCGCACTGCATCTGCCGAAGCGCCGCAGTCCTTGGAAAGCCAGGACTACCTTGTGAGCGCACGTCCTGTGGGCATCGTCGTCGCGCCGAATCAGCAGCCCTACCGCATCATGGATGTCGAGTGGCTGGAGTATCAGACCGTACGCGAGAGCGCGGACGGCCCGTTGCTGCACACAGCCACCACGCGGCGCGATGTGATTCCCGTCGCACTCGAACTTTACTGAAGAACCACCAACCCACGGCCCCATCATGAAACACAACATCCTCATCCACTCCATCGCCGCGCTGCTCGTCGCGGTGCCATTCTCCCGCGCCGAAGAAAAAAAGGCGGGGGACAAAAACGAGGCGCAAAAAGTCGAGAAGGCGGAGAAGTCTGAGAAGAAGAGCTCGTCCTCGTCCGTCGTCGCTGCCGACGGCACGGCGACGATCAC
>JBDSAR010000067.1:0-4204 GCA_039922035.1 Chthoniobacteraceae bacterium | reverse complement strand
CTCGACATGACGCGTCACTACCGCCCCGCGGAAAACGTCCAGCGCCGCCCCACCGCCCTCGGCGGACGCGGCGTGTACATCGTCGGCCATCACGAAATCAACCTGCCCCTGCTCTTCGCCGCCGTCGGCGAGGCCGTCGGAATTTTGGATTTCTGATTTCTGATCTCTGATTTGGAAACCTTTTGCTGCCCCACTGACCTCGCATCGAATTCACCTCAGCCGCACGATGCGCCGTAAATCCGAACTCTGAGATCCGAAATCAAAAATGCTCTCCCGCTCCCGCGTCGCCGAAGTCCTGAATCCCGCGCGCCGCATCCTCGTCGTCGGCGAAATGATGCTGGACGAATTCATCTGGGGAAAAGTGAGCCGCATCTCGCCCGAGGCTCCGGTGCCCGTCGTGGATGTCGTGCGCGAGACCTTCAACGCCGGCGGCGCGGCGAATGTCGCGCGCAACCTCCGCGAGTTTGCCGACCACGTTCATCTCATCAGCCTCGCCGGCACGGGGCACGATGCCGACGTGTTGCGCGGCATCCTCGAAGCACGCGGCGTGGTGCTCGATGGCGTCATCTTCGACGCGGCCTACACGACCATCCGCAAGACGCGCATCGTCGCGCGCAACCAGCAAGTCGTCCGCGTGGATCGCGAGCGGCGGCGCGGCTTCACCGACGCGCAACGCGCAAAGGTGCTCGCAAATTTCGAGAAGTTGCTGCCCTCGCTCGATGCCATCATTTTGGAAGACTACGACAAGGGCCTGCTCGACCAGCCGCTCGTGGACGCGCTCGTGAAATCCGCACGCGCCGCGGGCAAAATCGTCACCGTGGATCCGAAACCCTCGAACCCCATCCGCTGGCACGACGTGACGTGCGTGACTCCGAATCGCGGCGAGGCATTCCGCTTCGCCGGGCGCAAGGAAAGCGAGCCAGCCGACACCGCGCTCGGGGACACCGCGCTACTCGAAGTCGGTGCAATCCTCCTGGAGAAATGGCGCTGCGATCACCTGCTCATCACGCTCAGCGAGCAGGGCATGATCCTTTTTGATCCCGGCCAGCCGCCCCATCACATCCCCACGCGCGCGCAGGAGGTCATTGATGTCAGCGGCGCGGGCGACACCGCCATCGCCGTCTTCACCGCCGCGCTCGCCGGTGGCGCGACCCCGCGCGAAGCCGCCGAGATCGCGAACCACGCCAGCGGCATCGTCGTCGCCAAGACGGGCACCGCCGTCACCTCGCGCGAGGAACTGCTCGCGAGCTTTGTGGAATAGCGCGCGAGCGCCGCGCTCTCAAGCAGACGGCGCGTTCGCTATCCGGTGAACTGCATCTCCGCCAGCCGCCGATAGGTTCCGCCTTCGCGGGCGATTAGTTCGTCGTGCGTGCCGGATTCGGTGACTCGACCGGCTTCGAGGACGCAGATGCGGTCGCATTGGCGCACGGTGGCGAGGCGGTGCGCGATGATGAAGGCGGTGCGGCCTGCGAGCAGCGTCTCCAGAGCGTCTTGGATGAGCTTTTCGCTCCCGCTGTCTAGGGAGCTGGTGGCCTCGTCGAGCAGGAGGATGTCGGGATTGCGGATGAAGGCGCGGGCGATGGCGACGCGCTGGCGCTGGCCGCCGGAGAGCTTCACGCCGCGGTCGCCGACGAGCGTCTCGAAGCCCTCGGGGAATTGAGCGATGAACTCGGCGCAATTCGCGCGCTGGGCGGCGTCGCGGATTTCGGCGTCGGTCGCGCCGGGGCGTCCGTAGGCGATGTTCTCGCGGATGGTGCCTCCGAAGAGGAGCACTTCCTGCGGGACGATGGCCATGCGAGCGCGGAGTGCGTCAGTGTTGAGTGTGCGTGCATCTTCGCTGCCGATGAGGATGCGACCGGTGTCGGGTTCGTAGAAACGGAGGAGCAGCGAGATGATGGTGCTTTTTCCCGCCCCGCTCGGGCCGACGAGTGCGATGCGTTCGCCGGGCTTCGCCTCCAGCGTGACGCCGCGCAACACGGGGAGATCGGGGCGCGAGGGGTAGCGGAAGTGGACGTCGTCAAAGGACACCATCGCCGTCGGCGGCGTGCGGAGGGCGGCGAGTGCCTTCTCTGCGGCAGCGTGCCCGCAAAGGATGCCAGTGCCGGCAGGGCGGCGGTCACTTTCGACGGGCTCCGCGAGCAGTTCGCGCACACGCTGCGATGCGCCGATGCCTTTCTGAATCGCCCCGATGACCTCGGCGATGGACGACACGCCGCCGCCGATGAAAAGCGTGTAGAGCGTGAATTTCGTGAGTTCGCCGTGGGTGAGTTCGCCATCGTGCATGAGGCGCGCGCCATACCACATCACGAGGACGATCGAGCCGAAGATGCCGAGGATGATGAATGCGATGAGCGCCGCGCGGTTCCGTGCGCCGCGCAGCACGGCGGCGAGGAAGGCATCCATCGCCGTCGCGTGACGCGCACGCTCGAAGCCCTCGTTGCCGAATGCCTTCACGCTCGCGATGCCCTGCAGTGTCTCCTCCACGACCGTCGCGCCCTCGGCGAGCCGATCCTGCGCTGCGCGCGAAATCTTCCGCACACTGCGTCCGAAGATCACGGCGAGCACGATGAACACGGGAAAGGAAAGCAGCATGAGCCCCGCGAGGCGCGGCGACGTGAGGAAGATAGCGACGAGGCCGCCGAGCAGCAGCATTCCCTGGCGGATTCCCTGCGGGACGGCGCTGCAGAAAAAATCCTCCAGCAGCGTCATGTCGCTTCCGAGCCTGCTCGCGAGTTCGCCGACGCGATGCTCGCCGAAGAATTTCATCGGCAGCGCGATGAGCCGTCCATAGAGCCGCTTTCGCAGCGCCACGACGGTGCGCTGCCCGGCGGTCTGGAATGAGAGCGAGTAAAAAAACGTGAGCACCGCCTGCGCCGCGAGCGTGCCGAGGAGCACGAGAGCGACCGCATTGATGCCCGGCTGCCATGCGCCAGCCGCCAGTATCTTCACGCTCGGCACCGCAGCATCCACGAGCTTTCCGATGAGTAGCGGAAAGAACAGCCCGAAGCCCATCGAGATCATCAGCGCAAACACCGCGAGGCGGAACTGCCAGCGCCACTCATGAGCCCACGAGAGCATCTCACGGAAATCCGCGCGAGTGTCGGTCTTGGCTTCGGCATTTTCAGGCATGGTGGTGCGGCAGGAAAGGTCGCGCAGGGTCGTTGTCCGCAAGGTGGCATTGCAAGCAGCAAGGATGGCGCGGGGCGGCGCTTCCACGTCTGAGGCACCCATCGGATCGCCACGCGATAACGGCGCTGCGGCGCATGCAAGCAGGCGCTTGCACTTTGGCGGCGTGTCTGAAAGTTTCCCCGCCCTATGTCGCCAAACGCCCCGGACTCCAACGAGCCCACACCCGCACTCTCCACCCCGGCCACCCCGCCGCCGCGGGAGTTTGATCTGCTCGCGTTTTGGATCCAGCACCAGCGGCTCATCCTCCGGATCATCATCGTGGCATTGCTCGCAGTGGCCGTCTGGGGCGCCCTTCTTTTCATGGACTACCGCAAGCTCGTGGGCTCCCAGGACGCCCTCTCGAATGCGAAGACCGCAGCCGATTTCCGCAAGGTGACCGCCGATTGGCCGGGCACAGCCGCCGGCGGCACAGCGACCATCCGGCTCGCGGAAGAACTGGGCAAGGAAGGCAAGGCCGCCGAGGCCGTGCTGGCGCTGCGGGAATTCCTCGACAAATATCCCGTGCATCCGCTGCGCGTGCCTGCGGCGCACGCACTCGCCGCGTCGCTGGAGACTGCGGGAAAATTCGACGAGGCACTCACCGCCTACCAGCAGTTCGGCGCGGCCCACGGGCGGAGCGCATTCGCACCCCTCGCAGCCATCGGCCAGGCGCGCGTGCTCATGGCGCTGAACAGGAATGAGGAGGCGCAGAAGGCGCTGGAATCCGTGGAACAGAAATTCCCCGGCAATCCTTTCGTGTACGACGCGCGCACCTTGCTCGAAGAAATCAAGAATGCCGCAGGCCGGAAGACCGGCGGCTCCCCGCGCCCGACGCCAGCGCCGGCTCCTGCATCTGCTCCCGCGCCCGCGCCGAATCTGCAAGGCGGCACTCCGGCACCGCGGCCTCCCGGCGCACCGGTGCCGTCGATCAGCATCACCCCTTCGCCTGCGCCTGCGGCTCCCGCAGTCCCGCCGACTCCGCCCGCAGTCCCGCCGACTCCGCCTGCCGCTCCGGCGACTCCGCCGAAGTAAGCCC
>JBDSAR010000066.1:0-3745 GCA_039922035.1 Chthoniobacteraceae bacterium | reverse complement strand
GGGCCGAATTCATTCAGCACCTCGACGAAGCGGCTCATGTGCGTGCCTTTGAAGTGATGCGGCAAATCCACCGTGAGCGTCGCCGTGGCGACGGTGTGCTGGAGTTTGCGCGCCTTGTCGCGCACCTGGATCGGATAGCGCAGGCCGCGCACGCCGACCCGATCGATCGCGATCCCGCGCCGGTCGCGCTGGCCCTGCGTGTCGTGCAATTTTTTGATCGGGTGCAACTCCATGCCGCGGAGTGAGGCGAATCGCGCGCATTCCCGCAAGAGGCGAGTCGCCAATTCTGAAACGCGCGACGGACGTCACTCGACACGCACGCGCAGGAATCCCTGCGGTGTGGAAAAATGCACGGTGTAGGTGCTGAGCGGCGCTGTTGCCGGGATTCCGATGGCGATCGCTTTCCAGTCCGCAATGTCGAGCGCTGCGGTTGTCTCGATGGTGTATTTTTTTCCTGCCACGGCCTGCCAGCGGACGGTGACGTCGCCGTTCGCGCTCGTCGTGATTTCCTCGACCTTCAACTGCGATTGCGGATCGTCGGGCAGGGTGCCCGCGACGAATTCGGCAAGATCGCTGGTGCCGTCGTCGTCGAAGTCCGAGAGCGGCGAGCCGGAGGCGGTGTTGAGATTCGGGAAGTGCGCGAGCTCCCATGCGTCCGGGATGCCGTCGCCGTCGGTGTCGAGCGTGGGGGCCACGCGATAGGTGGCCGCGATAGTCGTGTCCTGACTCGGCATGAGCACGGTGGCAGTGGCGGAAAGAGTGCTCGATAGTGCCGCCGTCGCGCCGGTCCAGCGATCAAAGACGTAGCCGGCCGGCGCGGCATTCGCGGTGATGGCGATGACGCTGGACTCGCCGTAGTAGCCGTCGCCGGTGCCGTTCCCGACTGTGAGCAGCCGCTCGGTGGTTCCGCGTTTCCCGCTTTCCACGGGGCCGAGATCGGTGCCGGGGAGGGTGAATGACGCGTTGGTGGTGAGGATGACTTTATCCACGACGACGCCGTCTTCCCGCATCCAGATGTGGAAGGTGTGAACACCCGGTGTCGTGATATTCAGACCGACGGTCGTCGGAGTGGTCGTGCGCCAGCGCCACGAGCCGGAGGTGTTGCCGAGGTTGCTGGCGACGAGCGCGCCGTCGAGGCCGATATTCACCGAGTCGTCCTGGCCCGACGCATGATGGGGCATGTGGAGGAAGACGAAGTAGGTGCCGGCGGTGTGGAAATCCACTTTGAAGTCCAGTCGTGGTCCGTTGGTGCCGGTGTCGGTCGCGACGCCCGTATTCGGCAGTGCCTGCATGACGCTGCCCGAGGAGCCGGCGATGGCTCCCACATCCTGCCACGTGCCGCCTGCAGCGGTGCCCGTGCCTGCGGAACTCGCGGTGCTGTGCTCGGCCTCCATCACCACTAGTCCACCGAGTTCGATGAAGGTGCCGACGTTTGAGCCGTACCCTGCGTCGGGGTTCGCGAGGATGGATGTCCAGTATGCCTGCATCCCGGACACGTTGCTCTCGCGGTCGATCATCCATTCGCGCCAGACTGCGAAGGACTCGGCATTTTGATCGCGATACGCGAGCAGGGCGCGCATGGCTTTTTCCGCCTGCGGATTGCTGGAAAGTGGCAGCGTGGGACTCACCAGCGCGATGGCTTGTGCGGTGAGGCGTCCGTGCAGGCAGGCGATTTTCAGGAAATCCAAGCGCGACCTCGCTGCCGTCTCGCCAGCGCCGAGAAGGGCGTATGCGCTGTCGAGAATTTGCAGTGCGCCGTCGAATGCGTAATCGGAATACGTGCTGCCGTACGCAGGGACGCACGACGCATAGCCGAGGATGTCCGTGTTGCCGGCGTCGGCCTGGTTATTGATGAAATTTTCCCAGTAAGTGAAGTAGTCGCGCACCTTCCCCGACGCGGAGCCGAACGCCGAGCAATACTCGTCCACGATGGTGTCCACGGGCAAAGTGGGATCGGCGATGAGCCGGCAGATGAGATAGTAGTAGAGGCCGAACGAAGCGTAGCTCCCGCAGGTGCTGTCGGAGTCGAAGCCCTTGATGTTGCCGCTCGCGAGCAGGCGCTTGAAATGCTCGCCCACGCGATGTGTCGGCCACTCGGGGCCGCAATGCGCGGAGAGCATCCAGTTTGGGCGAAGATACATTTGCGTGCAGCCATGCGTGATCCAGCCGAGGACGTTGGCCTCCGTCTCGGCGATGCCGTCGAGCAGCGTGTCGCTCGGCGCGCCGGGGATGTAGGCGAGGGCGACGTTGCTGGGCAGATTTGCCTCCAGCGGCGCGTAGCGGTACACGTCGTAGGCGTAGCCGTACACGAGTGCGTTCGGGTTGATCAGCTTCACGCGATTCGCGATCTCGGTGTAGAAAGTCGCGAGCCGATCCGAGAGTCGCGCGGCGCTGGAATCGAACACCACATCCGCCGCCTGCGCGGGACGATCCAGTGCGCGGCACGCGGCGCAGACGCAAAAGGAGCGGCTGTCGTTCGGGCAGATGTTCAGGCTGTTGCCCGCGCCCGCTGCGACCCAGTCGTTCACGCGCTGCTGGTACACGGCCATACTGCTGTCGTGCAGTTTCACGCGATCCGCGCCGGGATGCGGCTGCGTTTTTCCGGGCAGGAGTTCCGCGAAATACTCCGGGTGCGTGGTGCCGTACGTCGTCCACCATTGTGTGAAGGAATGTCCGAATGACGGACTCTTGCGCGTGCCCATCCGCATCCTTCGCAGCCAGCGCAGTTCGTCGTAGGCGAGTTCCAGTTTGCGCGCGTTGCTGGTCGGCAGCACGGGCACGCCGAAGCCGTACGTCGCGAGTCCGTTCAAATACGTGCCGATGCGCGGCGTGCGATATTTTCGCTGCACCATTGCCGGGCCGGTGGTGATGGAGAGCGCGGGCAAAGTGATGCTGGGATTCGCCGGCACAAAGCGTCCCGATTCTCCCGGCCACAGCCACCGCACGCCCATGATTTCGCCGAGCAGATGATACGTGCCGAGCAGCGTGCCCGGCTGGCAGTCGGTGAGATCGGACCAGTCATCCTCCCCGCCGTCGCGCCCGACGATGTAGAGGTTCGGGCCCACCGTGCGGATGACATAGAACTCCAAGTCGAGCCCCGCCGTGCTGATGCCCGCCGCCGTCGCCGCGCTGCTCGGGCCGACGTAGATGAATTTCTTCCCCGGATAATTTGCTTCCGTGCCGACGACATCAATCGGCAGCGTCGCGCCGGACATCCGCTGGATGTGCTCCTGCAATTCCTGCGCAGCGAGGGTGACGGAGCCGAGCGGGCCGATCTTTGTGAGGATGACCGCCTGCGGCTGGCCGTTGCTCGTCAAAGTCACCTGCGCCTCCGAGCGCCCAGTGAGAAGTGAGATGACGAATGCTGAAAAACACAGGGCAAGGCGTGCTGGCGCTTGGAATGCGGAGGTCATGGAGTGGAGGATGATGGGATCGGTAGCCAGTGCGTGCCCCGGAGCAAGCTGCCTTTGCAGGGGTTGTCGTCGCCGGGAATTTCCTCGCAAGCCCACGTTCGCGCGCCTAGAACGCCGCGCTCTTCTGCCAGACGAAATCCGCCAGCTCCGCATCGGCCTGCCCTCGGGCAGCCTGCAGGATCCGACCATCGCCCTTTTTGCCAAGGCCGGCTTTTCCATCGCCGTGTCCTCGCGCAGCTACAAGCCGGCGGTGGACGATCCCGAACTGGTCATCCGACTTTTGCGCGCGCAGGAAATCTCGCGCTACGTGGAGCACGGCTTTCTGGACTGCG
>JBDSAR010000065.1:0-7383 GCA_039922035.1 Chthoniobacteraceae bacterium | reverse complement strand
ACAAGCCAGTTGAAGGATCGATGATGGCCTCGATGGTTTTGACGGCGTTTCCCTCCAGGCGATTATTCACGTAGATGTAGCCGCGACGAACCGAGGGCTCCCTACGCGACATTCATTCGAATGATGTTGTCCTTTACGGTCGGTTTCGTTGGCGTGATTTTGAAAAAAGCCTGACCTAGTTTTTTCGGCAAGACTCGAACGTAGTGTTTTCGAAGCATGGCTGGCGAGTTCCCAACAGTTGCCGCAGCCTTGGAGTAGTCCTGGTCCAACGCGATTCTGTATGAACAAAACGAGTGACGGAGGACATTCTGAGGGAGGGCGACACCAGCCCGTTTCTCCCAAGCTTGCCGTCGTTCTCTCCAATTTTCGGGCATCACGGCACCGTGGAGTGCTTTCACTTGATCCAGCCACTTCACAGCATTCGCGGGTATTTCCACGTAACGTCCGTGCCGATTTTTATCCAAATCGGGAGAGACAAAAACCTGTCGTGCCCGAAGATCTACGTCTTTCCAGTCAAGCCAGACTTCGCGCTCACCACCGCGTGAATCCCGAACTGTTTTGTGAAACTCGGCGATTCGGATTCCGCTGAAGAGGGCCAACGTCAAAAAAGCCACTTCGTCTTGCTGCGCGGCCTGCATGACAACTTCCGCATCAGCAACCGACAGGATCGAAGGCTCCATCTTGGGAAGCTTCTTCCGCAGCTTGGCCAAGGGATTATCCAGGCGATACCCTTTGCGAACACACCACCCGTAGAATGCTGAAATCGCGCGGACGTAGCTTTGGCGGGTGACGGCTCCCGCGCCTTTACGATCTGCGATGAAGTCTTCGATTTTCTGAGTGCCAACATCTGCAACGAGGTTTCCAGCAAAGACCTCTTTGAAAGGACTGAGCATGTCGTGGAGATACTTGAGGTAGCTCGTGCTCGGGACGGCGGTCTTTGGACCACCATGGAGCCGGTAGTCATCAAGAAATTTCTCCACCGCGGCGCTCACGGGGATGCTCCTGCCTCGGGTTTCAAGTATGGGCAACGCGATTTTGATCGCTTCGAGCAGAGACACGTCGTGGGGCGCGAGAAGGCGCATTGCCGCCTGGGCCTGCATTCGAAGAGCCGTCGGAAACTCGACGTGTTCCTTCCCCTGGTTCTGGACTTCGATATTTTTGATCTGCGTCCACGTCTCCGCCTCGTGCTTTGTGGAGAAGTATTTCCGCACGTATTTCCCGTTCAATCGGCCTCGAACCACGAATTTGTAGCGGCCACCGCCCTCGCTGCATGGGCAGACGTTGTAGACTTCGGTCTTCATGGTCAGGAAACGAATGTAGCGAAGTTCGCTAATTTTCCAAGCGAATATGCGATTTCACCATCCCGAACCGGTGCGCATGAGTATGCATGAGTCAACCGGCCGGATCGCCTTGAAATCCTGGATTCATGAGGCTTTCAGACCATTCACAGAGAAGTACCGACGGAGGGGATCGAACCCACACATCCTTGCGGATACCAGATTTTGAGTCTAGCGCGTCTGCCAATTCCGCCACGTCGGCTTTTCTGAAGTGCGGGAGAGTAGGAAGCCTGCTCAGCTTTGCAAGCCCCGAGGTGTGCCGAGGACTTCCATCGCCACGAAAGTGGCACGAAGATCGGTGGGGTTGTGCAAAAGGCGGCGCAGCCTCGCGGCGATCGGGCTGCCGTCGCGTTCCTGCACGCTGGTGGTGCCGGCATTGCCGGTCGCCATGTGCGCGGGAGTCTCGGGAATCGTCACTGGCTCCATCGCCACGCGCACATTCATCGCGCCAAATTCACCGGAGATGTTTTCGATGGATGTGGCGGCTTCCTCGAGCCGGCCGGCACGCGTCATTTCCGGCGGCTCCCGGAAGGGTATCCGTTTTGGCGGGCGGACGTTTTTCGCGGGAGCTTTTTTGTTCGGGCGGGGCGATTGCATCCTGCCCTCAAGGGGCTGTGCGACACGTTGCGAAATCTGCTGCGATGGCCTCGTGGCAGGAGGGGCAGCGGGCTGCTGACGCTGCGCGGGAGGCTGCTGCTGCGGAGGCTGAGGGACTCCCAGTGCCTCAAGGAAACGGCGAAGGCGTTCCTGCTCGGATTCGCCACCGGGGTTCGTCGCGGGGGTCTGCGGACCGGGGGAAGGTTGAGCCTGTCCGCCTTCGGAGGCCTTCTTGCTCTTTTCCATCAGCCAGTTGATCACACCGACGACTGCGGCGACGACCAGAAAGACCAGCTTTCCCTCGATGGCGGCGAGCGGGATCATTTTGCGCCTTCGGGGCCGCGAGGTGTGCCGGCGATGGTCTCACGCATCGAGGTGTCGGCCTGCACATTTTTCATTTTCATGTAGTCCATGATGCCCATGTTCCCGTTGCGGAATGCGTCGGCCATCGCGAGGGGAATCTGTGCCTCGGCCTCGACGACCTTCGCACGCATCTCCTGCGTGCGCGCGTGCATCTCCTGCTCGGTGGCGACGGCCTGTGCGCGCTGCGCTTCGGCCCGGGCCTGCGCGGTGCGCTTGTCGGCCTCGGCCTGCTCGGCCTGGAGTTTCGCGCCGACATTTTCGCCCACGTCCACATCGGCGATATCAATGGAGAGAATTTCAAACTGCGTGCCGCTGTCGAGACCCTTGGCGAGCACCGTCTTGGAAATGCGGTCGGGATTTTCGAGCACGTCCTTGTAGGTCGCCGACGAGCCGATGCTCGTGACGATGCCTTCGCCGACGCGCGCGATGATCGTCTCTTCCGTGGCACCGCCGACGAACCGGTCGAGGTTCGTCCGCACCGTCACGCGCGCCTTCACCTTCACGCCGATGCCGTCCTTCGCCACTGCGTCGATCGTCATCCGGCCCGCCGCGGGATTCGGGCAGTCAATCACCTTCGGGTTGATGCTGGTCCGCACGGCTTCGAGGACGGTCTTGCCGGTGCCCTTCGTCGCGAGATCAATGGCGCACGCGCGGTTCCAATCGAGCGTGATACCTGCCTTGTGCGCGGCGATGAGCGAGAGGATGCAGTTGTTCACGTCGCCGCCGGAGAGGTAGTGCGCCTCGATGGGATCGGTTTCCAGTTGCAGGCCCGCTTTCGTGGCCGTGATGCGTGCGTCCACGATTTGTGACACGGGCACGCCGCGAAGGCGCATCGCGATCATGGTGACCATTCCGACCGGTGCATCGGCGACCTTTGCCCGGATCCAGATGCCGAGGAAATTGAAAAGGATCAGAGCGACACCGAGGATGACGACGATGATGACGCCGATCGTGATCGGGTTTGTGAGGAGGCTGCCGGAGCCGTCTGCAAGGAGGAGCGGGATGTTCATAAGTCGTCTGGTGTTTTAGGCGGATCCACCGGGAACGGAAGGTGAATCGGTTCGCGCAAGGCGATGCACGATGACTGCCGAGCCCTCTGCGCGGACGATGCGGACGCACGTCCCGTGCTCGATGAATTCGCCGCCTGTGATCGCATCCACGCGCCTGCCTGCGACGAGGATTGTCCCGCTGGGCCGCAGGGGAGTGATGGCGGTGCCGGTCTGCCCTGCGAGTTGCACGAGGCCATCGGCCTGCGAGGTGCCCACGTCGGATGCGGTGAGTGTCATGCTGCGGCCGAAGCGCGTGTGCTGGAATTTCGTCGCCCACCACCACCAGAGCGCAGCAGTGATCGCGGTGGCCGCTGCCAATGTGATATTGCCTGCCCCGATGCCGATGTCGCTGTAGGCGGTGAAGACGGCGGCGATGAGGAGGATGCCTCCGATGATCCCGGCGATCAGGCCGGGCAGGAACATTTCAAGAAAAAGGAGCGCCACGCCGGCCGTGGCGAGTGCGATGACCGTGCTGATCATGGGATGAAATGCCGGGCTTCAGTCGCGCACACGACTCGGGCGGACGTAGTCTTCGTCGCCCCTGCGAGCAGGCGCAGGGGCAGGGTCATAATCCCTCTCCGGTTGTGAGCCGTGGGGGCCGGCGGTATGGCGGCGGTCGCCCGTGAAGACGTTGTGAAAAAAGTCACCGATCTGGCGTCCGCGCCGCTCCATGTGATTTCCCACACGATCAAAGAATTGGTCCGCCCC
The DNA here is from genome assembly GCA_039922035.1 of Chthoniobacteraceae bacterium. Taxonomy (GTDB): domain Bacteria; phylum Verrucomicrobiota; class Verrucomicrobiia; order Chthoniobacterales; family Chthoniobacteraceae; genus SXWH01. Next base: position 3,329 of record JBDSAR010000065.1, on the reverse strand, counting down.
CTCGTTGGCCCTTTGGATGCCTGGGCTGTATGCGCCGGAAGCATTTCGCATCGGGCGCTCCTCTGGTGCCGGTTGGTAGCGCGGGGCCGGAGCAGGGGCTGGCTCGGGTTCCGGAAATGGTGCGGGTGCGACCGTGACAGTCTTGCGACGGTTCGTGAGCCCCTCAATGGAAACCACATTTCCCGTCGTCGCCGCGATATTCACGAGTCCGGCGCTGCCGCTCTGCTCGTCCGTAAGACGCACTTCCCAGACGGGCGAGCCGGATTTCGTCCCGGCGCGCAGCCTGTAGCTCGCGTGATCGTAGGCAAATGCTGCCTTCTTTGCCTGCCGCTCGGCGACGGTGTGTGCACCGTCGCTGTCGAGGCTGAGCTGGTTCATGTTCATCGGTGATCCGTCCGCGCTGGCCGGACGTTCCGCGGTGATCTGTTTGCCCTGCACGGAATATTCCTTGCCGCCCGCGCGTCCCCCCGCATTTTTCGCAGTGATTTTCCAAGTGCGCGGTTCGGGCGCACCTTTTTCGCCGCGGACCTCCGTCACATTGTCGAGCACTGCCTCACCCTTTTGTTTTCCAAGGGTCTGCAGCGCCTCATAGGCGGTGGCCGCGCGCGCGGCTGGCGATACGATCAGGAGGGCGAGTGCGAGCAGGGCTATTCTCATGGGCGGAAATGATGCCGCTGAAATCCAAAACTTCCAGCACGAACGCATGGACCCTGGTGTTCGCATGAACTCACTCTGCCAGCGGGGGCTCCGGCTCTGCCGCTGCCACCCGTTGCTCTTCGGGAATCAGTCCGCTCAGGCGTTCCTTCAGCTTCTCCAGTCCTTCGGACTGCTCGGCGGACACCGGGAAAATCTCCAGCTTCTTGTAGCGCGTCTTGAAGTGCTTCAGCTTCGTCTTCGCACCCGTGAGATCCATTTTGTTGGCGACGACAATCCACGGCCGCTCGCTCAGCGTCGGGTCGTAAAGGTCGAGCTCTTTGCGCAATTTCTGCAAGTCATCCAGCGGCTCGCGTCCTTCGCTGCCCGCCATATCAATCACGAAGATGAGCAGTTTGCACCGCACGATGTGCCGCAGGAAATCGTGCCCCAGCCCGACGTTCTCATGTGCGCCCTCGATGAGTCCCGGGATGTCCGCGACGGTCACGCGGCGATAGTTCGCGAGGTCCACCACCCCGATGTGCGGCGTGAGCGTCGTGAACGGATACGGCGCGATTTTCGGATGTGCGTTGGAAATGCGCGAGAGCAGCGTGCTCTTTCCGGCGTTCGGATAGCCGACGAGTCCGGCGTCCGCGATCTTCCGCAGTTCGACGTAAAACACGCCTTCCTCGCCTTCGGTGCCGTCAGTGTACTGCCGCGGCACGCGGTTGCGGCTGCTCTTGAAATGCACGTTGCCCTTGCCGCCGTCGCCGCCCTTGCACAGCACGAAATCCACGTCCGGCACCGCGAGATCCATCACAAGTTCCAGTTCATCCGGATCCACTTTCCTGCGCGGCGCCTGTTTGTGGTCGAGCCGTGCCGCCTCCTCGTCCGTGAGCGTTTCGAGGTTCAAAAATGAAGTCGTGTCGCGCGGCGCGGGGCCGGTCTCCTCGCGCTCGAACGGCATCCGGTAAATGAGCGTGCCGATCGGCACCTTGTAAATCATGTCCTGCGCCGCCCGCCCGGTGCAGTTCTTCGATCCGCCATTCTCGCCCGACTTCGCCTTCAGATTCGACTGGTAGTGGAACTCGACAAGGTTGTCCACGTTCGGGTCCGGCCGCAGGATGATGTTTCCTCCGCGCCCGCCATCTCCACCGTCCGGTCCGCCGCGAGGCACGAATTTTTCCCGGCGAAACGAAACGGCACCGCGCCCGCCTTTGCCGGCCTTCGCGTGAATCTGAATGTGGTCAACGAACATTCGGCCACCTTTGTCCGGATGCCGCGCCGTGTCGAGGCCCGTGCGGATTCCTTCACGATGGATTCACGGGTTCATCAAACGCACGCTTCGGCAGTCCGTAAACTTCATGGAAACGAAGCACTTGACAGATGCGGTTTGAAATTGTCAGCGTCGCCAGCTTCGTCGCCAAGGCGACCTTAACCACAACCCTCAGCCATCCTATGAAAACAAAACTCACAGTCATCCTCACCATGTCCGTCGCCGCCGTGTTCACCGTCGCAGGTTGCGGCGATGGCGGTGGAAAAAAGCCCGTCACTGCGAAAGGCAATGAGATGTCCATGGATGCCGTCCAGAACGACGGCGATGTCAAAAACAAACCCCCGACCGTTTTCGCCCAGCCGCTCGCCAGGGTGAACGAAGCGGCGGCACGCGCACTCATCAGCGTCGGCTGCAAGCTGAAGCGGCAGGAATCCTACTTCGCATCCGGCTTCCGTCCGCAGAAGATGGGCCTCCTCATTGGCAGCGGTGGCGAGACGGTCAAAGTCTTCATGCTGCCGCAGGGCGACAAGGTGACGAACGTGTGGGTGGACACCGACCATTCCTTTGTCGGCATGGCCGGCCAGCAGAATTGGAACAAGCAAGTCCTCGCCGAAATGACCAGCCTTCTCAAGTGATGTCCGCCTTCATCCGCCATCGCCGGAGGCAGCCTCGCCTCCTGAACCGGTCTCTCGTTTTGCTCTCTGCAGCGCTCCTCATCACCGGCTGCGCCAACGAGGTCGGCACCTTCACTCCGCTCAAGCAGGGCTATGCGCCCAAGGATCGCAAGAGCCCGGTCGAGGTCTTCGAGCAGGGCCTGCCCTCGCGCCCGTTCGAGCGCGTCGCAATTCTGGATGCCCATTGCGAGGCGCAGAGCTTCATGGTCCCGAACCTGAAGCACGACGGGCTCCCGAAACTCATGGAGCAGGCGCGGGCTGCCGGGTGCGATGCGATCATCGAAATTCAGCAAAAGCAGCTCGCCTCAAACTGGACCCTGGAGACACGCGTGAAGCACTACACCGCGGTCGGCATCGCGTACAAATAGCGCCCCTGTATCCTGGAAATCGGCAGGCGACGGAGGCTAAAGCTTCGGACCGCTTTCACCTGGCGCATCCGCGCCGATGATGCGTTTTCCGTCGCGCGTCCACCGCTGCACGGCCTTTGCGCGGCCTTTCCGCAGTTGTTTGGAAAGTTCCGGCACGTCGCGTTTCTGAGCCATCAGTTCCTCAACGCCCGCCTCCCCGCAACTCAGCACGTCGAAGTGTCCCTTTTCATCGCGGGGCCGTCCGATGATCCGTGAAAATCCGGGCGCCATCTTTTCGCTCGTGCCGCGCCGCGCGAGCACGAGGAAACTGTACGGCAGCGTGCCCATGTCGATCCCGAGTTCGCGCCCAAACTGCGCCCAGCGCGCATCGCGCGAAGC
>JBDSAR010000064.1:0-3056 GCA_039922035.1 Chthoniobacteraceae bacterium | reverse complement strand
TGGCGGTCTTCATCAGACCCTTCGCGTCGTAGGCGGTGGCAGGGCAGACGACTTTGAGGCCGGGGATGTTCGCGAGGAAACTTTCGTGGTTGTGCGAGTGCGTCGCGCCGACGTTCGTGCCGCCGTTCGCGGGGCCGCGGATCACGATGGGGCAATTGATGAGGCCGCCGCTCATGTAGCGGACTTGCGCGGCGTTGTTGATGATCTGGTCCCACGCGACGGTGGCGAAACTCCAGAACATGAGTTCCATCACGGGGCGGATGCCGAGCATCGAGGCACCGACGCCCATGCCGATGAATCCGGCCTCGGAGATCGGCGTGTCCACGATGCGTTTGCTGCCCCATTTTTTCCAGAGGCCCTTGGTGACTTTGTATGCGCCGTCGTATTCGGCGACTTCCTCGCCCATGAGGACGACGTTCGGGTCGCGCGCGAGTTCTTCGTCAAAGGCCTGGTTGAGTGCGTCGCGGTATTCGATGAGTGGCATGGCTGTATTCGCTTTGAAATTCTGGTGTGATTATGGCTTCGGCGGCTCGTCGGCGCGCGGTGGCTTCTCCACTGGCGCTGTGACGGCTGGCAGAGGAAGAAGCTGCGCGAGCAGGAGCAAAATGCCCACGGTAATGAAGAGCACCGGGGCTTCGAAATTGAACGTGATTTTCCCGCTCTGCCGCAACGCCGCGAGCACGGAGCTGACGATGAGGCTGAGGCCCGCGACGAAATTAAAACGATCCAGCCGAGTGATCGTGAGCAGCAGGATTCCCGAGACGCCGAGGCCGATGATCCAAATCCAGTCGAGATTCGGCGCGATGTGCATGGCATTCAGCAGCCACGCGACGCCGAGCGCGACGATGAGGAGAGAAATGGCGATGGCAGGCTTGCGTGATGTCACGTGCGTTCGCGTGCTTGTTCGCTGAGTGACTGCGGGGGCTAGTCGTTAAAAAAGTGCCGCCCGGTCCTGCCGGCCTCCGTCTGCCGGTCAACCTCGAAATACACATCCTGGGTGATGCTTTCCACCGTCGGAATCGGGCTCTCCACTGCGAATTCTGCCGAAGCCGCGGCCTCCGCCTTTGCCGCCTCATCGAGCAGTTCGTATTGTTCCTCAGAGAGCGCTCCTTCCTCGATGAGCCGGCGTTTGAAAAGCTGAATGGGATCGTGGTTTTGCTTGTAAGCCTCGATCTCCTCCTTCTGCCGGTAGCCGCTCGTGTGCTTCGAGTCGGCGACGGAATGACCGTAGTAGCGGTAGGTGGAAATTTCGAGCAGCGTCGGCTTGCTCTCGTTGTACGCGCGGTCCATGGCCTGCTGCACCGTGTCGCGAACTTCGTAAACGTCGGAGCCGTTGCACTTCGCCCACGCCATGTCGAAGCCCTCGGCGCGCTCGGCGAGGCAGGTCTTGAATGCAGAGCTGCGCGCGAGGCTTGTGCCCATCGAGTAGCCGTTGTTTTCGATGATGTAGATCACCGGGATTTTGAAAAGCGACGCCATGTTTAGCGACTCGTAGAAGCATCCCTGGTTCACCGCGCCGTCGCCCATGAAGCACAGCGCCGCGCCTTTGAGACCCTTGTATTTCAGCGCGTATGCGAGGCCGAGGCCGAGCGGCGTCTGGCCGGCGACGATGCCGTGGCCGCCCCAATAATTTTTGTCCGGCGCGAAGAAATGCATCGAGCCGCCCTTCCCCTTCGAGCAGCCGGTGGCCTTTCCAAACAATTCGGCCATGCACTCATTCATTGTCATTCCGACAGCGAGGGCATGGCCGTGATTCCGATACGCGGTGATGAGGTGGTCATCGTCGCCCATCAGCGATACGCATCCTACCACGACTGACTCCTGGCCGTTATAGAGATGCAGGAAGCCGCCGATTTTTCCGTTGTTGTACTGACGCAGCGACTCGGTCTCGAACCGGCGGATGCGCACCATTTCGGCAAGCAGCTTCACCTTTTGCTCTGCGGAGAGCTTGGCATTGATGGGCGCCTTGGAAAAATCGGTGGTCGTGACTGCGGTGGCCATGAGTTGCGGTTCGTCGGTGTGAAATTTTGTGGAGCCCGCGCAGTCGCGGCGGATGGTGCGGTGGATGTTACGGGGCAGCGACTAAAGCGCAACCCTCAATCCCCGCACAGCCGCAGCTTTCACGCCCGCACGCGGATCACTTCGCACGCACCGCGGATTCATCGCAAAAAAATGTGCGGCCCGCGAAACACGCGAAGGCGCAGAGGCGCAAAGAAAACCATTTTCCTTTGCGTCTTCGCGCCTTCGCGTGACCTCTCTCCGACATTGGTTTCTACAGAGCAGATCAAACGATCATCCGCACCGCAAACGCCGCGATGCGCCGCTGTGGTTTTGTTTCGTGTCCTTTCGCGTTTTTCGCGGGCACTCCGATCACTTCGCCGCCTTCGCGAGACTGGCAGTGAGATGCGAGCGCAGCTCGCGCTGGATTTTGGCGAAGTCGCGGTTAGCATTCACGATGGTGAATCCGTAGCGCCGCTGCATGCGGGCGAATGCACGCTGAACGAGATTTTGATAGATCAGGAAGCTCTCGAACATGTCGCGCGAAAGACCGAGATCCATGCCGCTCTCCCAGTAGTCGAGCGTCGCGTTTTTTTCAAAGTTTCGCAGCACGAGTTCCTCAGGATCCACCTGAAGGTAGAAGACAGCGTCCGGGATCAGCGCGGAGCTGTAAAGGTTGCGCGTCCATTCCGATTCCGCGCCGCGCACGATGTCGCGCGCCATGAGCGTGTAAATGTAGCGGTCTGCGAGCACGATGTAGCCCGCGCGCAGCGCCGGGATGATTTCATGCACGAGCTGATCGTAAAAATCCGTCGCGTACAGCAGGGACATCGTCGTGCGCGTGAGGTGGCGCGACTGCTTCGCGAGCTCGATGTCCTGCGCGAGCAACGGCGAACGGCGCAGGCCCATGTGCCGTACCGCGTAGCCGCTCGCCTCGAGCCATTCGCTCAGCGCCTTGATATTTGTCGAGCGCCCCGATCCGTCCGCGCCCTCGATCGCGAAGAGCCGCCCGACGAGACGCGAGCTGCCCATTTCCGCAAGCGGCCGTCCAAAGGTGC
>JBDSAR010000063.1:0-3260 GCA_039922035.1 Chthoniobacteraceae bacterium | reverse complement strand
GCAAGCTGGCGCTGAATTTCTCCAGCTCCGCGGCGGGAAGCATCCGCGTGGAGATCCAGGATGCCGATGGAAAGCCGTTGTCCGGCTTCGCGCTGGACGATTGCGAGGAGACCTTCGGCGACTCGATTGAGCGTGTCGTTGCTTGGAAAAATGGTGCCGACGTGAGCAGTCTGTCGGGCAGGCCGGTGCGCTTGCGCTTTGTGCTCAAGGACGCCGATTTGTTTGCCCTGCGTTTCTTACCGTAACGCGATCGCATCTCCGGCCCCGCTCAAATCATCCTGAAATCCGCAGTCCGCTCCTTTTCGCAATGAAACGCCGCATCATCACTACACTCGCGCTTTCCCTCTGCGCATTCGCATGGGGTTCGGATTTTCCGACGCCGACAAACAACCAGCCCGAAACCATTCCTCTCACGCCGCCGCAGAAAATCATCGAAATGATGCACCTGCCGCCGGGCTTCAAGGCGACGCTCTTCGCGCATGAGCCGGATGTGCGGCAGCCGATCGCGATGTGCTGGGATGAACGCGGCCGCCTCTGGGTCGCGGAGAATTACACCTACTCGGACGGCAAGGAGCGCTTCGACCTGAAGCTGAAGGATCGCATCCTGATCTTCGAGGACACGAAGAACACCGGGCACTTCGACAAGCGTACCGTTTTCCACGACGACCTGCAGATGCTCACCAGCATCGAGCGCGGTTTCGGTGGCGTGTATGCGCTATGTCCGCCGCATCTGCTGTGGATTCCCACGGACGGCGACAAGCCGAGCGGCCCGCCGCAGATTGTCCTCGATGGTTTCAGCACCACGGCCGGGAGCCGGCACACCTTCGCAAACGGACTCAAATGGGGGCCGGACGGCTGGCTCTACGGCCGCGTCGGCATCACCAGCACGTCGTGGATCGATGTGCCCGGCACGCCGCAGGAAAAGCGAAAGCCCACCGCCGGCGGCGTGTGGCGCTATCATCCCACACGGAAGATTTTCGAGCCGTACTGCCACGGCACAACGAACCCGTGGGGCATGGACTGGGACGAGCACGGCGAGATGTTTTTCATCAACACCGTCATCGGCCACCTGTGGCACGGCATCCAGGGCGCGCACTTCAAGCGCATGCACGGCGAGGATCCCTACGAGCACATCTATGGCCTCATTGATCAGCACGCCGACCACTACCATTGGGACACCGGCGAGGCTTGGAGCGAGACGAAGAAAGCCGGCCCATCGGCATCCACCTCGGAGAAAGGCGGCGGCCACGCGCACGTCGGCATGATGATCTATCAGGGCACGAATTTTCCGAAGGAGTATCGCGGAAAAGTCTTCACCACGAACCTGCACGGCCATCGCGTGAACGTGGATCGCCTTGAGCGCGAAGGCAGCGGCTACGTGGGCAGGCACGAGCCCGACTTCATGAAGTCCGACGACCCGTGGCTGCGTGCCACCGAGATCCAATACGGCCCCGACGGCGGCGTGTACATTCTCGACTGGAGCGACATCGGCGAATGCCACGAAGCCGACGGCGTCCACCGCACCTCGGGCCGCATCTACAAGATCACCTACGGCGATCCGGTGAAGCCGAAGGAGACGGACATGACGAAGCTCAGCGATGGGGAACTTGTGAAGTTGCAACTCAGCGACAACGAGTGGCTCGTGCGCATGGCGCGGTGGGAGCTGCGGGAGCGGGCGCATAAGAACAAAGGCACGACACAGGCCCTCAAGTTATTGGTTGATCTCGAAAAGACGGCGACTGGCACCGCGCGACGCAACGTGAGAACCGCACTGCTGCGTGAACTCGAGGCTAGCAGAGGAGATGAACGGGACTCGTTCCCAGATCAGCGAATGCATCTTCGGGCAGCACAGGACGAGGACGATGTTGTCCAATTGCTCAAAGAAGATTGGTTCGCGCGACCGATGGACAAATTGCACGCGACGGATCAGGAGGAGGCTTATGTCGAAAAGGCAGACCCCGAAGCGGCCACGGCTGCCCAAAAAATGATCGAAGGTTGGACCGGCCCCAATTCCACGCCGCGCATCCGGCTCACATTTTCATCCGCCTTGCACCGCTTGCCAATGAAAGCCTGCTTGCACGCCGCCACTTTGCTCCTCTCCCACGCCGAAGACGCGACCGACCACAACCTGCCGTTGATGATTTGGTTCGGCATCCGCGATTTGCCGCCGACGGAACTCCTGAAGCTCGCCAAGGACTGCCGCATCCCGCTCGTCACGCAGTTCATTGCGCGCCGCATCGCGGAGGACATTGACAAGGATCCTGCGCCGCTGAACTCGCTGCTCGGCTTCGCGAATGAATCAAAGGCCGAGGGCCTGCCCGCAGCGATCCTCACCGGCATGACCGACGGGCTCAAAGGCTGGCGCAAGGCGAAGAGGCCCGCCGCATGGGATGCTTTCATTGCCACGCTCACAGGCACGAAGGACGAGGCACTGCAAAAATCCCTGCGCGATCTCAACGTCCTCTTCGGCGATGGTCGCGCGCTCGGTGAAGTCCTCGCCATCGCGCTCGACGACAAGGCCGATATCGAAGCGCGCAAGTCCGCGCTGCAAACACTCACCGAGGCAAAGGCCCCCGACCTCCGCAAAATCTGCGAGAAGCTCCTCGGCGAACACAGCCTGGGCATCGTCGCAATGCGGGGACTCGCCACATTCGACGATCCCGCCATCGCCGAGATGATCGTGAAACGCTGGCGGGGTTTCTATGCCAGCGAACGCGGTGCCGTCATCGCCACGCTCGTCTCGCGGCCCAGCTTTGCCCGCGTGCTGCTCAAGCGGCTCGGGGAAGGATTGATTGCGGGCACGGACATCACGCCCGCGCAGGCGCGGCAGATTCGCAGCTTCAACGACGAGGCCCTGACGAAGCAACTCACCGAGAAATGGGGCGAAGCGCACGAGTCGCGCGATGACATCAAAAAGCTCGTCGCCTCGCTGAAGGTGAAACTGACGCCAGAGTTTATCGCGAAGGGAAATCCAAACCAGGGCCGCGCTCTCTTCGCGGGCGTCTGCGCCACCTGCCACAAGCTCTACGGAGAAGGCGCGACCATCGGCCCCGATCTCACCGGCAGCGGACGCCACGACGTGAACTACCTCATCGAAAACATTGCCGACCCGAGCGCCGTCGTCGCCGCGGACTTCACGATGGTGATCGTCACGCTCAAGGATGGCCGCGTTCTCAACGGCATCATCAGCGCGAAGACCGAGCGCACGATCACGCTGAAGATGATCGGCCAGGAAGCGACCGTGGATCGCAGCGACACCA
>JBDSAR010000062.1:0-9771 GCA_039922035.1 Chthoniobacteraceae bacterium | reverse complement strand
CCCATGGCCCTCGAGGAACTCACCACCTACAAATACCTCCTCCGCGGCAACGGCCAGATCCGCGCGTGAGACTTGCCGGTGCCTTGCGTCGCGGCGGCTTGCAAGATCGGAAACGGCGCCTACTCTCCGCTCATGCACGCCGAGACCCTGAGAGAGATTTTGCACGCGCAGCCATTTCAGCCTTTCACCGTTCACACAGTGAGCGGTGAGACTTATCTCGTGGATCACCCGGACTTCGTCCTGCTGCCTCGGGGCGGGCGGACTATCTACATCCACCTCCCCGGCGGCGAAGGCGAGCGTGTCCGCATCGTGGACACCGCATTGATCGAACGGTTGGAGACCAAGAGTGTGCATCACTCGAACTGACCATCGCGAATCGGCGTCCCTTGTTCCGCATGCCAAAGCCGCACGCTAAACCCACCACCGCCGCGAACCTCGAAGCGAAATTCGATGCGGGCGAGGATGTGCTCGACTACTTCGACCTCAGCACGGCGAAGATCGCAGCCCCGATGAAACGCCCAGTGGCCAAGACAGCGAATCGCACCGCCACGGTGCCCGCAGGAATCGGGAAGAAGGCGCTGAAAATCGCTGTCCAAATCAGGAAACTCGAAACCGAACTCAGTTCCCTGATCGGAAAAAGGAATGTGAAGCCGGCCAGCTTCGTCCTGCCTCACACTCCCTGACAACGACTCCGTGAATCGGAACGCCAGCACCCGCTTCACCGACGGCGGCGAATTCGGCTTCGGCGCGGAAATCGGCATCTCCACCGACAAACTCCACGCCCGCGGCCCCATGGCCCTCGAGGAACTCACCACCTACAAATACCTCCTCCGCGGCAACGGCCAGATCCGAAACTGAAACTCGGGAACTGCAACGCTTCGTGCAGCGAATAATCTGTTCCGAATGGCACTCAAAAAGTGACCGAAGTCAGCCGAGTCCTCACCGCGCCCGACCGACCAAAGTGCGAACACGGTCAAAATTGCGCGTTGGGGGTTTGGCGGATCGGGTGAAGCGGGTGATCTTGGTGGAACTGGCTGAACAGTAGTCTCGCGGCATATTCTTCGAGCAGTTCCGCAGTTCTTCCTTGTGTCGGCTGGGGATGATTCTAGGCATGGGACATGGACACACCTCCTCCTGCATCGCCTTCTCCCAAGACTGAAAAATGGAGCCGTATCGGCAAAAAGGTGAACAAGGTGATCGCCATCATCGGCATAATTGTCTTCGGCCTGATCTACTTTGGCCGGAAGCAAATAATGGGAACACGCTACAAGGTGAGTGAACAGGAATCCGTCAACTACTCGGAGAAGGCGACGGAGGCCGATGCGAAGAAGCTCGGCGAGATTCTCCAGGCCACGGGCTACTTCGGCGGAACAAAGAAGATGGATGTGCTTTTGAAAAAGGACGACAAGGAGGGCACCGTGGTGTCGTTCGTCATCAGCGGCCTTGGGAAGGACGATACGATTACGACGGCATTCAAACAGATCGGTGAGGGCATCGCCACGAGCGGCTTTGGCAAGCCGATGACCATTCGCCTGATGGATACGCGCCTGAACAAACTGAAGGACATCAGGGTGGAGTGACATCGCTCAGGCGGCTGAGAGCGCGAAGAAGCTGAAGCACCTGCGGATACAGGGACTCATGGTCACTGGCGGGGCGTGGAAATCCAGTCACCAAAGCATCAGGACAGAAAAAGTGCCCGGCCACGGTTTGAAAGACCAAAGACCGTGCTGCCCCCTCCTTCCGGCACCCTTCGACGCCCGGCCCGCAACCGGCGCCGCGCGGTGGCAGGCGATTTTCCAGCAGTCGGGGTGTTGAATGGTGCTCGACGTTGCTGCATGACAAAACGAACATGCTGATGATGAAACGAATCCTCCTCATTGCAGTGACGGGCATCCTCGCGGGATGCGGACCCAAGCAGAGCGACACCGCTGTGAAGCCGAACAATACTTCGCACGACGTGGCCGGCCCGATTTCCGAGACGAAGCTGGGCGTCAAGATTTACCCCGGCGCGCGGATCGTCACGAGCGGCGAGACCGCCGAAATCGTGAGCGCGAACCTCGAGACCGCCGATTCATCGGACAAGGTCGCCACGTTCTATCAGGGGCAACTCGGGCTTGCGGCTGATCCGGCATCGAAGAGGGTCAGCGGCACCAAGGGTGGCAGGAAGTTTGCCATCAGCATCGTGCCATCCGGCGGCGGCACAGCCGTCTCGATCATGGGCAAGAAGTGAACAGCCGTCCTCGCTCCGGCACCCTTCGACGCCCGACCCGCTTCCGGCGCGGCGACAAGCAAATTCCCGGCAGTGACGATGCTGAAGATTTCCTATCAGCAAAACCTCAAGAATCCGGCGGGTGCCGGGCGCATCCTTTCTTTGGTCGCCGTCAAGCCGACGATCTTCTTGGAACAGGTTGAAGGAAATATTGGCGTCTATCGCTTGGACGTCGGCGCGAACGCTCACGATGGCCGCTCGGACCCGCGTGGGCTTTTGCCAAAAGATCAGGCACCCCTCCAGACTTGGAAAGAGGTGCAGGTGAAAAATTGGTTGAAAGTGATGGGCGGAGTAAGCGGGGACTTCGCGAAAGCCTTTGCCGAAGGGCAGTAAGCGCCCCGGCGGATCGCGGAGCAATCCAGCCAGTTAAGTTCCAATCCAGTCTGCGACCATGGCGGCTTCGCGACCTGAAGTTCGGCACCGCCGCGAAAGGGCCTCGCCATACCCCTTCACTCCCAACGCCGATTCCCGTGTCTGACGGTCAGTCGTGCGACGGCTTCAAAGTCCGAAGCGTCCGTGCAATTCCAGCCCTGCCTCACCGCGCCGCTCGACGCAGTGCAATTTAGCGGAGCGGATTGCCGTCAGCGTCACTCCACTACCCATGAGAGCATGGTGGGTAGCGTCCAGACAGCGTCACCGCTGGGTTGGAGGATCAGCGTTGCCACGGGCTTATACTTGCGCTCATTGAACTCTTCGACCAGCACCGGCTTGGTGGAGCCATCGGGTAGTTTTGCGACGGCACTGACCGAGTAGTTGGCCGGGGGCAGGTCATTCAACGCATCCATCGAAGACAACGCGCCCACGTTCCACTTGCGCTCGACCGTCAGCGGCTTGGCCTCAGAGCCGTCGATGAGTTTTGAGGTCGGCTTTAACGTCCAGACGATAACGCTGCCGCCGGGCAGTGGTTTGACCACCTGCTGGGTGTCTGCCCGGTAAGCCTGGAAATTCACGGGGATCGTGATGCCGAACCAGTGCGTCGCGTTGTTGACGTCGGGATTCAGCGCTCTCGCCCTAGGGCCGGTGATCCGCCAGACAAATTTCTGCGCGATACCGGGCGCGCCGTCGCGCGTCCCCTGGAAGGGATCAACGGGTTCGAGGTCGGCGATGTATTTCTTGCCTTCGAACGGGAACGTGATCGTGCCGTAGGGTGGGTGGAACAGGCCCTGCGGGAGCTTGAGTTTAAACGTCCCGTCGCGGCCGACGGGGGGGTGAAAGGCGTTGTGCTCGCCGACAGCGGTGACACCACTGATGGTGATCTTGTATTCGACGCCGGGCAATGTGATCGGCGATCCGTCGGCGCTCGTGATGCGGCCGGCGAAGTGTCCGGACTCGGACACGACGGCGGAACCGGGAGTGGTCGTGCGGTCACAACCGGTCAAGCCGGCGAGGACCGCGAGGAGCAACAAGGCCAGAGGATGCGAAGTCATAGGCCGGTCTGATTCGCTGCGCCTCCGAGATGTTCAAGCTCTTTTCCATAAGACCGGTCAGAAGTAGCGCCAGCGGCTCGGCGTGAACTCCACGCAAAGGCAGATCAGGAAAGAAACAAGGAACGGACAGATTATTCGTCCGGCGGCTGCTCGCAAATGAGCACGGCCTGTCCGGTGTCGTATCGCATTTCGGCGAACGTGGCGAGTGGGCGGGCCTTGCTGAAGAAGGCGGGGCCTGGCCCGCGCTGAATGTCGCCGGCCCGGCCCCCGGTCTGGCAGGCGACGGCTTCATTCCGGCGGCGGGATTCAGCCGCGGCGCAGGCGTCCCGCACCCGCCACGCGCCCGGACACGCGCAGGAAAATGGGAGCGCACGCTTCCAGCGTGCCGCGTGCGGCATCCCCGCCGGATGCAGGGCGAAAGCGGAGGGTCTTTCCAGTCTTGCTGAGGAAAAATGGACAGGCGCTACCGCGCAACGCTGCGAAGCTTTCCGGCAAGGATGCCAGAAAGGACACGCTGGAAGCGTGTGGTCCCGTTTTTCTGGGCGCTGCACCGCCGTTCCGCGAATCACATGCCGCGTGTAGTGTCATCACTTCCTCGCGGGTGAGCGACAACGGAGCAACGGTCATCACCTCGCAGTGCAGCCGTGCGCGAACTGCCGGCCAAAGAAGCGGTGGCGATGCGGCTTGTCAGAAAAACCGGCGGCAGACATTCTGCCGCCACTTTCACCCAACCTCTCATCCCTCAACCCTCCACTCTCAACTTCTCCCATGAATCCTCCATCGAATCCCACCCGTCGTGATTTCCTGAAAGCCTCCGGCGCATTTGCCCTCGCCTCGGCGATCATCATTCCTGAGCACGTTCGCGCGGCGGACCTCGCGAAGGACAAGATCAAAGTCGGCTTCATCGGCTGCGGCGGGCGCGGCACCGGCGCGGCGAACCAGACGCTGCAGGCAGACAGCAACGTGGAGCTGTGGGCGATGGGCGATGTGTTCCGCGACAAGATTGATTCGTCGCTGGAGATTCTGAAAAAGCAGTTCCAGGATCAGCCGGACAAAATCAACGTGCCTGATGAGCGGAAGTTCGACGGCATGGATGCGTATCAGAAAGTGATCGATAGCGGCGTGGACGTGGTGCTGCTCACGACTTCGCCGGGCTTCCGCCCGATGCACATCAAGGCTGCGGTGGAAGCGGGCAAGCATGTCTTTTGCGAGAAGCCGATGGCCACGGATGCGACGGGCGTGCGCTCGGTGATCGAGAGCGTGAAAAAGGCGAAGGAGAAAAATCTCGCGCTGGTGGACGGCTTTGTGTGGCGCTGGACGAAGGCGAACCAGGAGGCCTACAAGCGCATTCACGCTGGCGAGATCGGCGACATCCTCGCGATCTATTCGAGCTATTACACAGGTGCATCGGATCGATATCCGAAATGGAACCGGCAGAACACGAAGACCGATCTCGAATGGATGATCCGCCGCTGGTATTACCACACGTGGCTCGGCGGCGATCACATCGTGGAGCAGGCCGTGCACAGCATTGATAAGATGCTCTGGACGATGAAGGACGTGCCGCCGGAGCGCGTGATCTGCACCGGCGGACGCCAGACGCGCCCGAATACTCCTCCCGGCGAATACGGCAACATCTACGATCATTTTAGCGCGGAGTTCCACTGGGAGAGCGGAGTGAAAGGCTACCATTTCACACGGCAGATGGGGAACTGCTATCAGGGAAACACCGACACCGTCATCGGCAGCAAGGGCACCTACGAGGGCGAGAGCGGCAGCAAGCGCCACGTCTTCCTGCGCACGGAAAACCCATGGCGCTACAAGGCACCCGAGGGCACGAAGGACGACGGCTACCTCACCGAGCATCAGGAAATGTACGCTTCGATCCGCTCCGGGCGTCCGATCAACACAGGCGATCGTTTCACGAAGACCACGATGATGGCGATCATGGCGCGCATGTCCGCCTACACGGGCAAGGAAGTGACGTGGGACCGTGCGATGAATTCGAAGGAGGATCTTTTCCCGAAGGATCTCAAGTGGGACATGAAACTCCCCGTCGCCCCCGTGGCGATGCCCGGCTCGACCGAACTGATCTGATCCGCAGCGCCAGTTCGCCGGGACACCGGCAGGAGGATAAAGATGCCGATCATTCGATCCAAGGAGGATCGTTTCCCTTCCTCGCGCGGATCAGACCTGTCCATTGCCGCAGCGTCGCGCCAGGCGGCTTTGGAAGGCTTGTGAATCTTCGTCAGGAACCCCATCATTTGTGGCACCTGCGTCATGAACACACTCGCCAAACACTTCGGCGCTTTCGTCGTTTTCCCGCTTGCCACCTTCCTCGTCGCCGGCTGCGGCGCGCCCGCCCACGCCGCTGGATCCCAAGCCGCTATGAGAGGCGAAGCATCCGCCCGTCGAAACCAGCGCTTCCACACGAAGAGTTGCCCGATCTGGTGCGCCCCTTCCCCCACCCGCCCGGCATGAACGACATCACCGAAGCCCTCGCCGAATGGAAGGGCCAGACGATCACCCGCGGGCAACTGCTGCGGCGGCTGCTGGAGTATGAGAACTGGATGATGCCGATGAACGCCGGCGTGGATTCATTCGGCCCGTTCACGCTCGCGCTCGCCCGGCTCATCCCGGATGCGGAGGGCCGCGCGCGCCTGCTTCTTTTTGCGGATGGCGATGCGCAGGAGGCTTTCGCCGCGCAGCATGAGGCGACGGGAGGCATCGGCTTTGCAAACCCGACCGGCTGGGAAGTCTTCAGCGTGGCGCTGGATGGCGTGGCCACGGTGGTGCTCGATCCGGGTGCGGCGCATGAACTGGTGATCGAGGCGGCGGAGTTTGCCGAGATCACGGAACTGGCCGCCGCCATCGGCATCGAGGCCGTATGGCGGCGACTGCGCGCGGGTGAGGAAGAGCCGGAGGACCTGCGCCGGGCCGCGCTTTATCCCGGCTACCATCTCGCGGTCGCGAAGCGCGACGGGGAAAAATGGATCTTCTGCGAGGTGACGAACGACGACGGGCGCGGGTATGTCGCGCTCTTCACCCACGGCGCGGCGCTCGACCTCGGCTGGCCGGAAATCGGGCAGCGCTACGCGACCGAGGATCCGCGGGCGACGAAGGCCGGCGGCCCCGAGATTTTCCCGAGGCTGGCGGGTGAGCCGACTGCGGGTCTGGTCCTCGACTACAACGGACCAGGTGCGCCCGCGGTATTCACGCGGGAAGTCTTCGACCTTCTCGTCGCGGAACTGAAACGGGCAAACCATTGAGCCGCTCCCGAGCGCGCCTCTGCGTTTTCTGGCGCGTCCGCGGGCTTGTCACCCGCGGCTGGTCCAGTTAGGAAAAACCCGTCATGCAGCCCTCTGTCGCTTCCCGTTGCATCGCAGTCCTTGCGCTCTGGCTGCTTTCCAGCGGGTCGCGCGCGGTGGCCGGCGAGCCGGGCTTCCGGCGGTTTGCGAATACCATTTCTCCCGACGGAGCCTGCGTGCTCGCGTGGGGCTGGGGCGAGGAGGAGCAGCCGGCAAATCTGAATGAATGGGCGGCGGGCCGCGACACGGCGGGCGATTCCGTCGCGAACTACCTCGTGGATGCCGTCGGCGCAAAGGTGCTGGCGGTCATTCCCGAACACGATCATTTCATGACGTCCGAGGGCCGCTCGAAGCAGTTCAGCGGTCTCGCGGTGGGCTGGTCGGAAGACAGCCAGACGGCGCTGGCGATCTACGAGGGGCGCTGGAGTGCCGACTCGATCCTGTGGATTCACCCGAAGGCGCGCACCTTCACCGAGGTGCTCGCTCCGCTGGACAAGGCGTATCGCGGTTTCCTCGCAAAAAATGAAAAGCTGAAGGACGCTGGGGAGATTTCCTTCAGCCTTCCCGCGCTGCTGCCCGGCGGCGTGCTGGTCATTGATGCCCGTGCGCGGCCCATGGTGAACAAGCCCCGCGAATACAACTGCCGCCTCAAGGTTCTCGTGAAGACCGACGGCAAGGAGCCGAAGTGCAGGCTGCTGAGCGGGCGCAAAATTCCCGAGCCGCCAGCCGACGACAAGGTGGAGGACGAACTCACCAAGGCCTACCAGCAGTTGCGCGCCAAGCTGAACGACGCCGACCGCGCGACGCTGAAGGACAGGCAACTCCTGTGGCTCAAACAGCGGGAGGCACTCGCTGAGTCTGATCGGAGTTTTTTCACGCGCATGCGCATATCCTGCCTGCGGACGCGAGCGGAAAATGAGCAGCCTGCCCCGCGATGAAGACACCCAAACTCGAAACCCCGATGATGACACTCAGCGCTCCCAGCTTTTCCACTGCTTTTTCAACGACGAAACGCCATCTCCTGCTTTCCGCTGTCATCATCGGCCCGCTCGCGCTGCTCATCCTCGCCGTCCAGGCGGGCGAAAAAAAGAAACTGGATCCGTCAACGATTTACGGACGCATCCAGTTCGTGAAGACCTTTCCCGACTACAAGGTGAAGGCTGTAAAAAGCTTCCCCGACCTCAAGGTGCAGGTGGTGAAATCCTTTCCAGGCCCCGGCAAATGGCAGATCGTGGACACCTTCCCCAATTTCAAAATCCAGCTCGTCGAGAGCTTCCCCGATTTCACCGTGGAATTCGCAGACGGCATCCCCGAGCAGGCAAAGTAGGCGGCCGCGCGGCGATGAGTGGAAAGAATGCAGGTGTCTCCAGACACAGGTGCGCAAAATCAGAATCAACCGCGCTGCGCCGTGTCGGTGATAAGATTCAAGGCAAAGGCTGCACCTGGCGTGATCGCGTAAAGAAATGCGGCAGATAGCCGGTGACCGTGAGCGGTGCGCCGGCGACGATCAGGAAAACCATGAGCGGCTCCCGCTTCTTGTTATCAATCTCGCGATACTTCTGGGTCGTGGCGACATCGCGGATGACTTCGCCAGCGACCACGATTTCATACAGGTTGCCACATTCATCACGCCGCACGCGGATCGGCAGTCCTTTCCAGCCCGCTTTTGGGGTGGGGAATCATTCGTCCGCCGAGAAATCCGAGACCGTGCCATTGCCCTGCCGAATCCGCAGCACCGTGTGAAGCTGCCGCTGGCCTTGAATCCGGGGGCTGCCACCGGTCTTCAGGCGAATCTGGCTTCCGCCCGCCGTTTCCGTCGAGCGTTGCTCCATAACCGTGCCTTCGACCGTCCGCAGACTCTCCTTTTTGGCGACCAGTCCATCCTTCACCGCATGCCACAGGATGAGTCCCAGCGCACGTGCGAGCGCCCACACGCCGAGCCTGAAAGTGCGCGAACGGGCATAGACGGAGTTCTGCTGCTGCGGATTTGCGGGGGGCGAAGTTACGCCCTCTGAGTTTGATGCTGCTTCGCCGACCGTCAAGATGACACAGGAGCGACACCAGCTTGTGCCGGCCTGCACTCGCGCTCGCGCAGCCAGGCAAAAATCACGGGCGTGACGACGAGGATGTGGAGCAGGCTGCTGAGCATTCCGCCGATGACGGGGGCGGCAAGCGGCTTCATCACTTCCGCGCCGGTGCGCGTGCTCCACATGATCGGCAGCAGGCTCGCGACGATCGTGGCGACGGTCATCACCTTCGGGCGCAGACGCAGCCGCGCGCCTTCACGGATCGCGGCGATCAAATCCACGCGCGTGAACGCAGCACCGAGCGCCTTCTTTTTCTGCGCCACCGCCTCCTCGAGATAGACGACCATCACCACGCCGGTCTGGATCGCGGTGCCGAAGAGCGCGATGTAGCCGACGGCGACGGCGGCGCTGAAATTGTAGCCGAGCGCGTATTGCAAAAACACACCGCCGGTGAGCGCGAAGGGCACGGCGAGGATGACGTGCGCGGCTTCCTTGGCGCTGCCGTACACGATGTAGAGCAGCATGAAAATGATGACGAGCACGAGGGGCACGACAAGCTTCATCGTGTCAATGAGCCGGAGCTGGTTTTCATATTCGCCGGCGAATTCAAACTTCACGCCGGGCGGTCGCGGGATGGCCTCGACGCGCTCTTTCACCTCCTTCACGAAGCCCGCGAGATCGCGGCCCTGCACGTTGGCCTGCACGTAACTTTTCAGGCGTCCGTTTTCTGACTGGATTTC
>JBDSAR010000061.1:0-3918 GCA_039922035.1 Chthoniobacteraceae bacterium | reverse complement strand
GTCGTCGCCGAGGTCGCGCCGGATGTGGCCTTCATGCTCTGGCCTCACGATCGCCATCCCGATCACGAGGCCGCATCTGCCCTGAGCAAGATCGCGCTGCGCCAGGCCGGGACAATTCTCAACGATCCAAAGGCACGCGCGCCGCGGCAGATCTACTGCTACGACAACGGCCCCGGCCACACGATCGGCTTCGAGCCGAACACCTTTGTGAATGTGACCGACATGTGGACTCCCGCGATGGAATGGCTCGGGCAGCTCATGGCATTCGTGCGCAACAAGCCGTACGATGAGGATGAGCCCGATGCGGCCCAGACTGCGAAGGCAAACATCGCACGCTACCGGGGTGCCGCGTGCGGCGTGAAATACGCCGAGGCACTCTGGGCGATGAATGCGCAAACGGTCGAGATTCTCTAGCCGTTTCACGTCTGCTCCTGCGACTGGCACGGCTGAATAACCGGAAGTTTAGCGCTTTTTTACCCGCGCTTTACAATTCCTCGCTAGGCGCAACACACGGTCTTTACAGACGCGCGCCAGAGTGCGCGCATGAAACGGAACCTCCACAGAACCGTCGGCGCAGCGGGAGCAGCAATGCTCCTGGCTGCGGCAGTCACCACCACAAATGCGGCCGCTGGAAATCCCGCGCCGCCGCGAAACAGGGCTCCCGCCCAGAGGCAGGCACCTCCACATCAGCAACCGCCGCAGGAAAATCCCCGGCCAAAGCTCGGCGACGCCCTGCCCGGGCTCACTGCCGAAGAACTCGATCTTTTCACGGCAGGAAAAGAGGAGTTCCTCAACGTGGAGGCACCCGAGAGCGGCCTCGGGCCCATCTTTAACAATGTCTCCTGCGTGGCGTGCCACAGCACACCCGTGGCGGGAGGGACGAGCCAGATTTTCGTCACCCGCTTCGGTCGCACGATCAATGGCATCTTCGATCCGCTCGAATCCCTCGGGGGTTCGCTCCTGCAGGATCACGCGATCGATCCCGCCTGCCAGGAAGTGATCCCTCTGGAGGCGAATACCATCGCGCACCGACAGACGCCGCCGCTCTTCGGACTCGGGCTCATCGAGGCGATTCCCGACGAGGCGATCAAGTCGCTTGCCCTGCGTCGCGCCGTGGACGGCATCACCGGCCACGCGGCGATCATCACCGATGTGACGACTGGCGCAGAGCGCGTCGGACGTCTCGGGATGAAGTGCCAGCACGCGACCATCCTCGGCTTTTCCGGCGACGCGTATCTGAATGAAATGGGCATCACGAACCGTTTCTTCCCGCACGAAAATGCGCCGAATGGAAATGCCGCGCTGCTCGCTCTGTACGACACGACGCTCGACCCCGAGGACGCCGCGGATCCGATCACGAACCGCTCGGACATTGATACGGTCACGGATTTCCAGCGACTGCTTGCGCCACCGGCGCCGCTTCCGCCGACTCGGGGAGCGCTCGCCGGACAGCGCATCTTCGCCGACATCGGCTGCGTGCACTGCCACGTGCCGCAACTCATGACCGGCCCGAGCACCATCGCCGCGCTGAATCACAAACCGGTGCATCTTTATTCCGACCTGCTGCTGCACGACATGGGCTCACTCGGCGACGGCATCGCGCAGTCCGCCGCGACTGCCAGGGAGATGCGGACGACTCCGCTCTGGGGCCTGCGCTTCAGCGCACCATACCTGCATGACGGACGCGCGCCGACGATTGATGCAGCCATCCGCGGCCACGACGGGCAGGGCAAGGCATCCCGCGATCGCTATGCAAGGCTGAGGCCGGAAGATTCCCGCGCACTGCTCGAATTCCTCGGCTCGCTCTAAGCTCACCGGGCCGCCGCGGCACAAGGTGTCGCGGCGGCAAGTGTGCCGTGATGCGGACAGGAGCGCCCACCTCACATTCCGCGCTGGCCTTCGGTCGCATTTCCGGGGGAAGTTGCCGCCTGTGAAACCGCGCATTTTCCTCCTGCTCCTCGCCACCCTGGCCCTCGTGCTCCCTCTCCGTGCGGCGGAGCGCGGGATGTTTGAAAAAGATAATCTCGTTGCGTGGTGCATCGTGCCGTTCGACGCGAAGCACCGCGGACCCGAGGAACGCGCGGAGATGCTGGAGAAGCTCGGCATCAAAAAATTCGCCTACGACTACCGCGCGGAACACATCCCGAGCTGGGATGCAGAACTCGACGCGCTCAAGCGCCACGGCATCGAACTCACGGCGTGGTGGTTCCCCGGCTCACTCAACGACGAAGCGAAGAAGACGCTCGAACTTTTCAAACGCCACGGCGTGAAGCCGCAGCTCTGGGTGAGTGGTGGCGGCGAGGCGACGAAGAACGCCGACGAGCAACACCAGCGCGTGGAAAAGGAAGTCGCGCGCATCCGCCCGATCGCGGAGGCCGCGGCGGCGCAGGGATTGAAGGTCGCGCTCTACAATCACGGCGGATGGTTCGGCGAGCCGGAGAACCAGATCGAGATCATCGCAAAACTCGGCCTGCCGAATGTCGGCCTCGTTTACAACCTGCACCACGGGCACGGGCACATGGATCGCTTCCCGGCACTCCTGCAGAAAATGAAACCGCATCTGCTCGCGCTGAACCTCAATGGCATGTCGCGCGGCGGTGATGAGCACGGCGAAAAAATCCTCCCGCTCGCGCAGGGCGATCTCGATCTGCAGTTGCTGAAGATGATCCGCGACAGCGGATGGCACGGACTCATCGGCATCCTCAATCACACTGGCGAAGACGCCGAGGCGCGGCTGCTCGACAATCTCGATGGATTGCAATGGCTCGCGCCTCAGCTCGACGGAAAAGCCGCCGGCGAAAAACCGGTGCCACGCTCGTGGAAAAGGCCCGCAGCGACGCCGCCGAGCACGTCGCGCGGCGAGGCTTCACTGTCGCCTGCATTCGGCAAGGCGCTCACAGGCGGGATGCTCACTGACGGGAAGGCGGCGTATCACGAATTTCCGATCACGATCGAATGCCGCGCGAAGCTGGACAGCGCGCATGCGTTCAACATCCTCGTCGCGAGCGGCACGAAACAATCCGCGGAACATTGGGAGCTTTACACTTTTGCGGGCAGCGGCGCGCTGAGCGTTTTCCAGCCGGGACGTGGCGGTAATGTGTCCGCCGACGTGAATATCTGCGACGGCAAATGGCACGTCCTCGCCGCGGTGCTCGAAGCGACGCGCGTGCGGCTCTATGTGGACGGCACGCTCGTGAAGGTCGCACCGTGCAAGCCCCTCACCGGTCAGGCGGTCCCCGGCGGGCTGGCGCTTGGGCGACTCGTGGAGGGCAAACTCGGCTGCGACGGCGCGATTGATGACGTGCGCATTTCAAAGGGCGCGCGCGAAATTTCCGCGCCATCCGCTTCGCCGCTCGAACGCGATGCGCAGACGATCAGCATTTGGAATTTCGACGATCTTTCCGCCGCAAGTGGAACACCGAGGGCCAACACATCGCCCGCTCAATCCACTCCGCAGAATGTCCCCGACGAGTGGATCATTCCGGCAGCGAAGACGGAGGAACTCACGCACGCGAACGGCTGGCCGAAGATGGATGATTTCAAACGCTGGGATCGTTCGCTCGGCGGACCGACCTCGAACCGCTTCTCGGCGCTTGCGCAAATCACGAAGCAAAACGTGAAAGACCTGAAGATTGCTTGGGAGTATCACTCACAGGACGGCACGGCGAACATCCAGTGCAATCCGATCATCGTGGATGGCGTGATGTTCGCGCCGACGGCGGGCTGGAACATCGTCGCGATTGACGCGGCAAACGGAAAGGAGCTGTGGCGCTTCACTCCGCCGCACGGGGGCAAACGCCTCGAAGATCAGCCTGCCCGACGCGGGCTGCTTCACTGGCCGGGCGACGCACTGAATCCGGCGCGCGTGATTTTCGGCGCGGGCAACTGGCTCTACGCACTGGAACCGAAGACCGGCAA
>JBDSAR010000060.1:0-8471 GCA_039922035.1 Chthoniobacteraceae bacterium | reverse complement strand
CGCTCGGCTGCGCGATGGCCCTCGCCTCGATGCGCATCCACGGCGACACGGAAATCGCCCGCACCGTGCGCGAGAAGGGTGCCAAGCTGAAGACCGCGTTGCGTGCAATCCAGTCGCCTCACATCGGCGATGTGCGTGGCATCGGCCTGATGCTCGGCGTCGAACTTACCGAGCCGGGAAAAAATGCGCCGGCGACCACACTTGCCCTGTCGATTGTGAAGCGCGCACTCCGCGATGGCATCATTCTGCTCTCCGATTCGCCGACTGCCAACGTGCTCAGCTTCACGCCGTCGTTCTGCATTTCCGACGAGGAAATTGCTTTCATCGCCGCGTGGCTGGAAAACGCGCTGGCGAATGGAAAATGGACATTCCAACTCCGGTGACGCGATTTTTGCCAACAATGACGACGCACGGGACTTGTGATTCAGCACCCCACGTGAGAACAATGTAATCATGGTCATCGAACCGAACAAACCTACCAAAGGACTGCGCGCGATCGCGCTGTTTGAGGCTGCGAAGGGCGCGGTCGGGCTGGTGTTTGCCTTCGGCCTGCTCGGGCTCGAGCAGCATCACGTTTTTCCGTGGGTTCGCTGGATGGTGGAACATTTCCATTTTGCCGACGCGGCCCTCGCGCCACGCCGTGTGGTCGAGGTGTTTGCGCATCCGGAGGAATTTCCGCTCACCGTGGTCATCGTGATCGCGTTCGCATATTCCACGCTGCGCTTCATGGAAGCCTACGGCCTGTGGCTCGCGCGCCGCTGGGGCGAATGGCTCACGCTCATCGGTGCGACGCTGTATCTGCCATTCGAGATTTACTGGATCGTGCTCGGCGCGACGTTTGGAAAAATCACGCTGCTCGTGCTGAATGTGGCGCTCGTCGTCTATCTCGCCGTGGTGCTGGTGAAGACACGCCGCAAGCGCGCACACGCCGCGCGTGCCGCCGCTGCCGCGAGCGGAGCGCTCGGGACTCCGGCGGGCGGGCACTGAGCCGAGCGTCGCCCCCGCGTGATTTGGATTGGAGCAAGTGCCGTGTGGTGCTCGCATCGCGCCACCCTGCCATGTCCATGAAACTCCGTTCGCTTTCCGCCGCCGTTCTCACCGTTTCCGCCGCGATGAGTCCATCGCCCGCTGCGACCGCCGAGCACGGCATGGTCGCCACGGTGCATCCGCTTGCGACACGCGCGGGCGTCGAGGCGATGCGGCATGGCGGCAATGCGATCGATGCCGCGGTCGCCGCCGCGCTCACGCTCGGCGTGGTGGACGGGCACAATTCCGGAATCGGTGGTGGATGCTTCATGCTGATCCGCCTCGCAAACGGACGCTTCGTGGCGATCGACGGGCGCGAGACTGCGCCGAAGGCCGCGACACACGACATGTACCTCCGCGACGGAAAGGCGGACACGTCGCTGAGCCAGACCGGTGCGCTCGCCGCCGCGACGCCCGGCGCGCTCGCGGCGTATGAACACGCGGTCCGGAATTTTGGAAAACGGCCGCTCGGGGAACCTCTGAACGCCGCGGCGGAAATCGCGGAGCACGGATTCGCGATTGACGCAGTGTACGCGCGCAAGCTCGCAGGTGCGGCGGAAAATCTCGCGAAGTTCCCGGCGTCGCGTGCGGTGTTCCTGAAGGTGGACGGCAAACCTCACGCGGAAGGCGACACGCTGAAGCAGCCTGACCTCGCCCGCAGTTACCGCGCGATCGCAGGCGGGGGGATTCGCTGGTTTTACGAGGGAGAATTCGCAACGTCCGCCGGCGCGTGGATGAAGGCGAACGGCGGAATTTTGACGGGGCAGGATTTCCGTGACTACCGCATCGAGCTGCGCGAACCGGTCGTCACCACGTATCGCGGCTGGCGCGTCGCAAATTTCCCTCCGCCGAGTTCCGGCGGTGTGCACGTCGCGCAAATGCTGAACATTCTCGCGACGCGCGACGTGAAGGCGATGGGCGCGGGCAGCGCGGACTTTGTCCACTTTACGACCGAGGCGATGAAACTCGCATTTGCAGACCGAGCATTCTGGCTCGGCGATCCTGCGTTTGCGAAAGTGCCACGCGGACTCGTGAGCGGCGGCTATGCGGAAAGACTGGCCGCAAAAATCAAAATGGATCGTGCGTCTGTCGTTGAGGGGCACGGCACGCCGGAGCGCGCATACGATGAGATTTTCGGCAAGCATACGACGCACTTTTCCGCCGTGGATGCCGAGGGCAACTGGGTCGCCTGCACGGCGACGATCAACACGGGCTTCGGGTCAAAGGTCGTCGTGCCCGGCACGGGCATCGTGCTGAACAACGAGATGGACGACTTCTCCGCGCAGCCCGGCGTCGCGAATCACTTCGGCCTCATCGGCGCCGAGGCAAATGCAGTCGCGCCGGGCAAGCGTCCGCTCTCAAGCATGAGCCCCACGATCGTGCTGAAGGGCGAAGAGCCCATGCTCGCCGTCGGCGCGGCAGGCGGGCCGACGATCATCAGCCAGACGCTCCTCGCGATCGTGAACGTCCTCGATTTCGGCATGGACCTTCCCGCTGCGATCGCTGCGCCGCGGTTTCATCACCAGTGGAGTCCGGATGAATTGAAGATCGAGGAGCGCATCGGCGCACCCGTGCTGGGGGAACTGACGTCGCGCGGGCAGAAAATCTCCGCAGGCGGTCCGTTCGGAGCGTGCAACGGGGTCGGCCGTGCCGCGGATGGAAAAGGTTTCACCGGTGCCAGCGATCCCCGCGTGCCGGGACTCGCGGAGGGATGGTAGGAAGAGCGGGCGAGGGGGGAGAGGGAGACGAGGAGAACGGAACGCTGCCGCTTCATTTCACCCCTCTCCCTTTCTCCGCCTCGTCCGTCCTCCTTGTCCCCGCTTTCCGGGTTGACGCACCGCGGGTTTGTCGGGATTTCTCGCGCTCGCGTCCGGCAAAGGCGGGTCGCTGAGTTCTCATCCCAACCACTGCCAATTTCCCGAAATTGAAATCACGCGACCTGCTCATCCTCCTCGTTCTTTGCGTCCTGGTGTTTTGGGTGAGGCTCGGGCGCATCGGCCTCATTGATCCGGACGAGCCGTTCTACGCGGTGACGGCGCAGGAGATGTTGCAGGGCGGCGACTGGGTGACGCCGAGGATTTTCGGCGAGGCGCAGTTTGAAAAACCGGTCTTCTATTACTGGCTGGTCGCGGCGACGTACCAGGTTTTCGGGATCAATGAATGGGCCGGACGTCTCCCGTCCGCACTGCCGGCGACGCTGATGGTCCTGCTCGCTTATGCATTCACGTCGCGCGTGTTCAACAGGCGCACGGGCCTGCTCGCGGGCATCGTGCTCGGGTCCGGGCTGGAATACGCGATCATGTCGCGGCTCATGCTCACGGACATCGCACTCGCGCTGTTCATCGCCGGCTCCCTGTGGTGCTACTGGCTCGCGGTGGATGATGAGAGGCACCGCACAAGATGGGTGTTGCTGCACTTTGCGTTTGGCGGGCTGGCGATGTTCATCAAGGGCCCGGTCGGCACGATTGCGTCGCTGCTCGCGACGATCACCTTTTCACTGCTGACAAGGCGCCCGCATCCCTACCGGGGCAGTGCGCTGTGGGCGGGCATCGCCGTGTATCTCGCGATCGCTGCGCCGTGGTATGCGGTGATGTTTAGGAAATACGGCTGGGCGTATTTTGATGCATTCGTCGTCCACGAAAACATCATGCGCTTCTTCCGCGCGGAACATTCTGCGAACAACCATTTCTGGTACTATCTCGCGATTCTCCTCGGCGGATCGATCCCGTGGATGCCCGCCGTCGTGCTGGCATGTTCGCGGGCGATCCGCACCGGGATCCGCCACGATGCGCGTCTCGTCTTCCTGTGGAGCTGGCTGCTCACGAGCCTCGTGCTCCTCACGGCGGCGCAGTCGAAGCTGCCGTCGTACGGCTTCTTCATGTTTGTGCCGCTCGCGCTGATCGTCGCGGTTGCGCTGGACGAACTGTGGTCGAAGGGATTCCGCGACGGGAAGGAGCGCGGTGTCACGGTTGTGCTTTGCGTGCTGCAGATCGCCATCGGTATCGCTTCTCCATTCATCAAGATCGCGAGGCCGTTTGAAGTTCCCGCGCTGCTTTTTTCCGGCTGCCTCGCAGTCGGGCTGATCTTCGTGTGGCGCGGACGCATCGGCGGATGGCTCGTGGCAAATGCCGTCGCGACGGTCGCGCTGATTGTCGGAGCGCTCACCTTTTCCGCGGAGCATGTCGAGTCGTACAGCTCCGCGCGCCCGGCGGCGGAGAAGATGATGCAGATGCGAAAGGGCAGCGAACCGCTCGTGGCCGGTGTTTTCCTCGTCCGCGGCATCCATTATTACACGCATCAGCCGATGACGGTCATTGGGCTCAGTGAGAAGCCCTTCAAATGGACGCAGCATGATCTGCCGGTGATCGTGGGCGGAAATGATGACCGAAAGCTGCCCGGCGCCCTGCGTGGCAACGACCTGGGCGCATTCCTGAAAAAGAACGGTGCCGCGATTTGCACGTTCCGCCGCGGGGAATGGAATGCGTACTGGAAGGAGTTCAAATTTTGGGAGGACGCAAACCCGCCCGTGTGGTCCGGTGACAACGTCATCGTGCGTCTCGTGGACAAGTCGCCGAAGTAGGATTGCCGCGCGCGAATGCCGTGCGATACGATCCGCGCATGAATCCCCCGCACAACGGACGCTGCCGCATCGTACTCACCGGTGGTCCGGGCGGTGGAAAAACGACGGCCGGTGATCTGTTCCGGCGGGAAATCGGCGATCGTGTGGTGCTCGTTCCAGAGGCGGCGACGCTGCTTTTCAGCGGAGGATTTCCGCGTGTGCAGGAGCCGCCCGCGGTGCGCGCGGCGCAGCGGGCGATCTTTCATTTGCAGCGCGGGCTGGAGGATGTGCAGGGCGCGCGTTTTCCCGAGCGCATCCTGCTCTGCGATCGCGGCACGGTGGATGGCGCGGCGTACTGGCCGGGGCTGCCGCACGACTATTTCGATGCCGTCGGCACGTCTCTCGATGCGGAGATGAGGCGCTACGATGCGGTGATTTTTTTCGAGAGTGCCGCAGTGGGCGGGGATAGGATCGAGGGCGGGAATCCGATCCGCAATGAGAGCATCGAGCAGGCGGTGGAACTGGATCGCAAGCTGCGCGCACTCTGGTCGCAGCACCCGCGTTTCGTGCTCGTCCCGCACAACCGGTCGTTCTTCAAAAAGATCAGCTTCGGCCTCGCATCGCTCGAAAGCATCGTGACGCAGCTCACCGAAGATTTTGCCGCGCAGCATGGCGCGAGGAAAAAGGAGCCGCGGAAAAGGCGCTGAGGAAAATTTTCCTTGCCGCAACACTCCGCGCGCTGTTCAACGCGCGGCTCAGTTCTTTGCGAGTTCAACGACAATTACCGGTGCGAAGGAATTCCGTGAGATTCGGAAGCAGTTGCGCTGCTGTAACTGGATACGACTTCCCATTCAGCCAGTCCCCGTGAAAGCGGGGATGAAGGCGGGAAGAAGGATGGCAATGCCCACGGGCAATACCGCAAGCCAGGAGCCAGAACATTTCCCCGGTCGTTCTCATTCGTGACCCCGTGTTTGCGGGTGTTCTCGGAAAAACTTCTTCGCAAAAAGAAGCAATGAGGGATCAGTCCTCCCGCCGTGGCGCATTCTGCGTCGCGTCGTGTGCTGGTCTCTTTTTTACCAAACAGGAGACCAACCATGAAAAAACTGCCCGCCATCGCCGCGGCCTTCGCCGCTGCCACTTCCGCGCTTTTCGCGCAATCCTTCGCACCATCCGCCGGCTATTCGTCGGTGAAGCTTTTCGACTCACCGGCGGGGCAGACGATATCCGGACTTGAGTTCGATTCCGCCGGAAATGCGTATTACCTCGTGGGCAATGGCACCTCGCTCCCGACCCATCTGGAAGTCCGTTCCTCCGCGGATAATTACGCGACGCCGACGGTGCTTTTCGACTATGGCGCGGCGAAGTTCGGGTCGTTTGTCCGCCTTCAAGCTGGCAAGCTGTACTTCGGCGAGTCCACGAATGGGACGATCCGCGTGCGCGATCTTTCGCTGGGGACGACGTCCCTGCTCGCGACAATCGCCAACAACTACGATCTCGATTTCGGCGGTGGCGTGGGCTGGCTTTCGGCTAACCCCGGGTTTGTTGGGAACAGATTGTTCAAACTGGATCTCTCGACCGGCGCGACGACGCAGGTCTTGAACTCATCGGATTTTTCCGGGCCGGTGGCCGTGGATTCGTCGGGGCGTCTGTACTACGGCGCGACCGCATTCGGCGCGGGTGGGAATGTTTACCGGTATTCGTCGGCAGAGGCGAATGCGGGCGGGCTGACCCTCGACGCCGGGCATGTGTGGTCGCCGAATTCCGACAACGCATATTTTGATCTCGATGCATCCGCAGGGTTGTATCAGACGGATTTTTCCACCGTGAAACTGTTGGACCTTGTCACCGGCTCGGCGACTTCAGTGGGCAGCAGTGCCGATACGATTGGAAACCTGGCGAGTGTCTCCGGAAAGCTGGCGCTCGCGGTGACGAATTATGGTGGTGCGGGTTCGGCCGATGACCTGAGTTCCGTGTTTGCCGTGGTGCCCGAGCCGTCGTCGGCATTGCTGCTTGCATTCGCCGCCGCCGGTCTCGCCGCTCGCCGCCGCCGGTAGATGAAGCCTTTCCTGCCATTGTGTGCGGCGCTCCTGCCGGCACTCGCATTTGCTGGGCCATATGATCCGGCTGCGAATCAAGTGGGATCAAAGGCTGTCCCTTTCGATTCCACCGCCATCGTGGGATGGGCCAGTGGTTCCCAGGATCTGGTCCGCGGTCCTGTGAACATCAGCAATCCGGGCCTTGGCTTTGCGAGCTACGGCTCCGGCGCGGATGCGCTCGGCCCTTCCGATGCCGAGGCAAACAATTCGCTCACCGTCGTGAGCCTCGGTGACGGCGGGCGCATCACGCTCACATTTGCCCGGCCCATCGCGAACGGACCCGGTGCGGATTTCGCGGTGTTTGAAAATGGGATCACGGACAACTTCCTTGAGCTTGCGTTCGTGGAGGTGAGTTCCGACGGCACAAACTTCACCCGCTTTCATGCGGTCTCGCTCACGCAGACCGCCACGCAGGTCGGGCCGTTTGATCAGAGCATTGATCCGACGGACCTGTATAACCTCGCGGGGAAATATCGTGTGGGCTTCGGCACGCCGTTCGATCTTGCGGAACTCGTCGGCACACCGGGGCTCGATATCAATGCCGTCACGCATGTGCGGATCGTGGATGTCGTCGGCAGCATTGATCCCCTTTACGGCACGCGCGATTCGCTGAACAATCTGATCAACGATCCGTGGCCGACCGCATTTGACACGGGTGGTTTCGATCTCGACGCGGTCGGCGTGCTGAATTTCGCCCCTGTCCCCGAGCCCTCTTCGATCGTGCTGCTCGCAGCCGCCGCACTCTGCGCCGCGGTGCGCCGACGGAGATGAAAACACGCGGCTTCACGCTGCTGGAACTGCTGGTCGTCATCGCGATCGTTGCCGCGCTTGCCGCGCTGCTGCTTTCTTCATTGCAAAAAAGCCGCAGCGCCGGCCAGGCCGTGCAGTGCATGCAGAATCTGCGCGAACTCGCCGCAGCGAACCTCGGGTACGTGCGCGAGCACGACGGCAGGTATTGTTTCGCGCAGGACGTGAAGAACAACCTCCGCTGGCATGGAGTGCGAACCTCTTCATCAAAGCCATTCGATGGCACACAGGGCCCGCTCTCTTCGTACCTGGGGCGTGAGGCTCGTGTGAAAATCTGCCCCGCATTTCAAAAAATCCTCAGCGGCAGCAAGAGTTTCGAGAACGGCTCCGGCGGCTACGGCTACAACGAGATCTATATCGGTGGAACACCCCCGGACCCGTGGACCGGCGAGCTTCTGGCAAACGTGCCGAACCCCGCCGTGACGATCATGTTTTCCGATACCGGTATGAGCCGCTCGACCGGCGTGCAGGAGTATCCCTTTTGCGAGCCGCCGCAGTGGGTTTCGCCAAGCGGTGCGCTCGCAGGCGCCCTGTCGCCGAGCGTGCATTTCCGCCACAACGGACGCGCAAATGTGGCGTGGTGCGACGGGCACGTGACGGCGGAGATGCCGGGCACGCTCGGAAAAAAAAACACGTACGGTGGTGACGACACAAAAAATCTCATCGGCTGGTTCGGTCCCGCGAGAGACAACGGCTTTTGGAATCCGGCATTCGTGCCCGGGCCGGCGGATTAGGCGAACAGACTCTGACGGAAAATGGAATCGCGATGTGCGCGCAGCGTTGCGTGCGAGTGGCGGATATCCGAGGCTCGCAAGTATCGAACACCTCCCGAACAGCCAATCCAAACTCCGCGCACCGGGCGCGCGCTTTGCCGCCGTATCCGTGCACTGCGTGGTATCCGCGTGCAGCGTCGCGGCGGCGGCAGCTCCGCACGCGGAGGGCTGGCGGCATTGGGTGTCGGACAAGGTGCTCGCGTGCGGTGC
>JBDSAR010000059.1:0-5917 GCA_039922035.1 Chthoniobacteraceae bacterium | reverse complement strand
GAGATGAAATTTTTCCCGTATTCGCGGGCGTACGCCTGGCAGAGCTTGATGCCCGCGATTTTTCCGATGGCGTAGGCCTCGTTCGTCGGCTCCAGCGTGCCGGTGAGCAGCTCGCTCTCGGCGATGGGCTGGTTCGCGAATTTCGGATAGATGCACGAGCTGCCGAGGAAGAGGAGCTTCTCCGTGCCGAAGTCCGCCGCGGCCTCGATGAGGTTGTTCTGGATCTGCAGATTCCAGAGCAGGAATTCAACGGGCAGATCGTTGTTCGCCTTGATGCCGCCGACCTTCGCCGCCGCGACCGCCACGAACTGCGGACGCTCCTTTTCAAAAAAGATGCGCGTGGCCTCGCGGTCGCGCAGGTTGAGTTCCTTTGAGGTGCGGGTGATCTGGTTGGTGTAGCCGGAGCGTTGGAGTTCGCGAAGGATGGCGCCGCCGGCGAGTCCGCGGTGGCCTGCGACAAAGATGCGGTCGTTTTTCTGCATGAGTGCGTGAGCCTATGGCGGCCGGTGGGAAAAAGGAAAGCACGTCGCGAATTTGTTGCATGCACGGGGAGCCGGCGGCCTCCGCCAATAGGGCGTCCCGTGGCTGGCATGACGGATCCCGGACAAGACACATCCGCGATGGTGGCTGCTGCGAATAGTTGCCAATTGAACGCTGGCTCGCGTCTGCTGAATCTCCCCAATCATGTCTCCCCATCCCCAGCTCTTTCACGGGCCATTCGCTCTTCTCCCCAAAAAATGCGCGCATTGCTCCTGATCCTCGACAGCGTCGGCTGCGGCAGCGCGCCGGATGCCGCGGCGTATGGCGATGAAGGCGCGGATACGCTCAAGCACATCTACGGACGACTCGGTGGATTCTCGCTGCCGAATCTCGAATCGCTCGGCCTCGCAAAAATCCTGGGCCACAGGCCCGCCCCGGTGCCGCAGGCTTCGTGGGGCCGGATGCGCGAGCGCAGCGTCGGCAAGGACACGACGACGGGCCATTGGGAAATCGCTGGCGCGGTGCTCGAACGGCCGTTCACGGTGTTCGAGAAATTCCCCGCGGAACTCGTGCAGGCCATCGAGCACGACGCGGGCGTGACCTTCATCGGCAACTACCCGAGCAGCGGCACGGTGATCCTCGACGCACTCGGCGCCGAACACATGGTCACCGGAAAACCAATCCTCTACACGAGCGCCGACAGCGTGTTGCAGATCGCCGCGCACGAATCCATCGTGCCACTCGCGCGTCTGTACGAGATTTGCAAAATCGCGCGCCGCCATTGCGATGCGGTGCGCATCGGTCGTGTCATCGCGCGTCCATTCACCGGTGAGTCGGGTGCATTCACACGCACCGCCGGGCGACACGACTACGCGATGCTCCCGCCACGTACCGTGCTGAATGCGATCGAGGAATCCGGCCGGGCCGTGCATGGCGTCGGCAAAATCAGCGACATCTTCGCCGGCAGTGGCATCACCGCGAGCACGCCCACCGCCTCGAATGCCGAGGGCATGATGTCAATCGCCAGGCTCTGGCCCGCGCTCGACGGCCTGCTCTTCGCGAATCTTGTGGATTTCGACATGCTCTTCGGCCATCGCCGCAATGTCGCGGGCTACGGCGACGCGCTGCTCGAATTCGATCGCTGGCTCCCGTCCTTCCTCGAAGCCGTGCAACCGGACGACCTCGTCATCATCACCGCCGACCATGGCAACGATCCGACATGGCGCGGCACCGACCACACGCGAGAGGAAGTCCCGCTGATCATGTTGCATGAAGGGAAGGCGGCATCACTCGGCACGCGGGAGACCTTCGCCGATGTCGCAGCGTCTCTCGCGGAATTCTTCGGGCTCGCCGCGTGGCCGTCCGGCAGGTCATTTCTCGCCCGATAGTTTCCGATTCATGCACATCCCCAGCTTCATCGAAAAAAAGCGCGACGGCGGCGAACTCGGCACTGAGGAAATCGCGGAGTTCATCCGCGGCTACACGAGCGGCGAGGTGCCGGACTACCAGGCCGCGGCCTGGGCGATGGCCGTCTATTTCAAAGGCATGACCGCCGCGGAGACCGGCGCGCTCACACAGGCGATGATGCACAGCGGAACCGTGCTGCGGCATCCCGCCGGTTCGCCGCCAAAAGTGGACAAGCACAGCACCGGCGGCATCGGCGACAAGGTCTCGCTCATCCTCGCCCCCCTGCTCGCCTGCGACGATCTCTGGGTGCCGATGATCAGCGGACGCGGCCTCGGCATCACCGGCGGCACGCTCGACAAACTGGAGAGCATCCCGGCATTCCGAGTCGGTCTGAGCGAGGAGGAAACTGCCGCACAACTCGCACGCATCGGCGTCGCGATGATCGGCCAGACGGCAAACCTGTGCCCCGCGGACAAGAAGCTCTACGCCTTGCGCGACGTGACGGCCACCGTGCCGAGCATCCCGCTCATCGTCGCGAGCATCATGTCAAAGAAGCTCGCCGAGTCGCTCGACCGTCTTGTGCTCGATGTGAAATTCGGCAGCGGCGCATTCATGCAAAATCGCGCCGACGCCGAGACACTCGCCGCCGCACTTTGCGCGACAGGCCGCGAGTGCGGCGTGCAGACCGAGGCAATTCTCACGCCGATGAGCGAGCCGCTCGGCCACACCGCGGGCAACGCGCTCGAAGTGTGGGAGTCCGTCGAAACGCTGCAAGGCCGCGGGCCGGCTGACCTCGTGAAGCTTACGCTCGATCTCGCCGAGCGAGTCGCAAACGTCCCACGCGCGCAACTCGCGCAGTGGCTCGACGACGGCACCGCCTGGCGCAAGTGGGTGGAGCTCGTTGAAGCACAAGGCGGGCGGGCGGGAGACACGGAACACATCCTCGAAATCCACGCCGCACCCATCCTTCACACCGTTCCCGCACCGCACGCGGGGAGACTCACCCGCATGGATGCCGGATTGTTCGGCCGTGCATGCATCGCTCTTGGCGGAGGCCGCTCGAAGGCAAGCGATGCGATTGATTTTGCAGTCGGCTTATCCGGCATCGCGAAGGTCGGAACGAATGTGAGCCTCGGCGGGCCGCTGCTCACGATTCACGCGCGCGACGAAGCCACGCTCGCGCAGGCGCTCACCTTCGTGAATCAAGCGACCGAAATCGCGGAACTCAATCCGCCGTAGCCGCCGACGGCAGGAGGCGGGCACGCATCCCGACATGCGAAAGAAGCGCGCTTGATCGTGCGTGCAAAATCAGCCCGCCTCCGTCCGTCGGCGGCTACCGGACGGGCCGCTCGCTTTGTGGACGCGCCCTGCTATGCCGCTGCCATGCGCCCCCTGCTCATTTTCGCCATTGCCATTGCGAATCTCGCATTCGCGGAGGAAAAACCGTCGGTCGTGCGACAGCTCATCCCGTGGCTCCTCGACGAGGACACGGCATTGAAGGGCATTCCGTTTGCAGATGTGATCAGCGCCACGAGCGGGAAACGCGTGATTCCGGTGGATCGAAAGGACGCTGACACCGCGCGCATTTTGAAAAGCATCGGCACCGTGCTCGACGAAGTGCTCGCGCAACTGAATGCAGCGGACAGCCCGGCGAAACGGCAGAAGCGCGTGAATGAGATGAGCAAGTTTTTCGAGGACGCCATCGGCGCAAAGCTGAATGCAACCGAAGGCTTCGAGTGCGCGGTGCCGAAGACCGCATCGGGCCACGTGCAACGCAGCGGCTATCCCGACCTCCGGCTCGTGGACAAGGCGACAGACCGCGTACTCTATCTCGATCCAAAGCTATATGCGAAAGCGAGCCGCCGCAGTTCGCTGCGGACGTTCTATTTCACCCCGAAACGTGAGACGAACAAGGTGAACGATGACGCGCAGCATCTCATCGTCGGCATCGAGCACGAGAAGACCGGAGCGGAGGTAAATTTCACGCGATGGGAGTTGATCGACCTGAGCAAATTCCGAGTGCGGCTGAAGGCGGAGTTCGAGGGCAGCAATGCGGATATGTATCGCGACGATGCCGTGGTCGCAGGGAGCGGAAAGTGACGGAGCGCCGCGCGTCCAGCCGGCCACGCTGACACCGTGCAGCGCAAATTTTTTCCGGCGATGCGCGTTTGCCGAATGCACTTCTGGAACAAGTGCGGCTTCGCCGTATGTTCGTGGCCGCCGGGACGGCGGCGCTCCGCTTACGCCGCCGCTCCCGCGAAATTCTGATCGTTGATCCCCTTCAGTTCACCCGCGCTGTCCGCGAAGCGCGGCACCGGCGCGCCCACTCGTTGCAGCATCGAGTGCCAGAGGTTCGCGAGCGGGGTGCCGTTTTCGTGAACGACATGCCGCCCCGTCGCGATCGTGCCGCCGCCGCGGCCGGCGAGGATGATGGGGAGATTTTTTGGGCTGTGCGCGTTGCCGTCGCGCATGCCTGCGCCGAAGACGATCATGCACTGGTCGAGCAGCGTGCCGCTGCCTTCGCGGATGCCGCGCAGCCGCTCAATGAAGTAGGCGTATTGCTCGACGTGCCACTGGTTGATGCGCTGGTAGTTCGCGAGTTTCGCGGCGTTGTTCTCGTGATGCGAAGTCTCGTGATGCGAACCCATCCCGCTGCCGAGGAAGGCAAAGCTGCGGCCGCTCACGGCATTGCCGAACATGAACGTGGAGATGCGCGTCGTGTCGGTCCAGAATGCGAGCGCCATGAGGTCGAGCATCAGCCGCGTGTGCTCGGTGTGATCGCCCGCGCGCTCACTGAGGCGCGCGGGATCGGAGTAGGCGTCAATGCGCCGCCCAAGTGCATCCACCGCCGCACGCGCGGCGGGATCGGAGAGCGCGGTATCGCTCTGCCGCTTCGCGTCCCACTCGATGCGGCGCTCCACGGCACGGACACTTTCGAGATATTCGTCGAGCTTTGCGCGGTCGCCAGAGCCGAGCTTTTGCTGAAGCCGCTTGGCATCACCGGCCACGAGATCGAGGACACTGCGGTCGCGGGTCGCCGCGAGATCCGCGGCTTCGCGACTCGTTGCGGGTGCCGGACGAAAAAGCCGATCGAATGCGAGCTTCGGATTGATTTCCTTCGCGAGCGGGGTGGTCGGCTGGCTCCACGCGATGTGCGCGCCGTAGAGCTGCGTGTAACCGACGTTCGTGTCCACGCCGGTCGCGGGCGGCTCGATCCCGAGTTCGAGCGAAGGCAGCGGCGTGAGGTTGCCGATCCTTTTCGCCGCGACCTGATCCATTGAGATGCCGTTGCTGTTCACCTCGTCGCCCGTCGTGTGCGTGATGGTGGTGCTCGTGAGGAAGCCGCTCGTCTTCACATAATGCCCGTCGCCAACATTGCTGGCGGAGTTCCAAAGTTCGCTGAGCACGAGGATGTCGTCCTTCACTCCCGCCAGCGGCGACAGTGTCGGCGAGAGTTCAAAATTGCGGCCCGTGCCGCACGGGGTCCACATGTCGGGATGCACGCCGTTTGGCATGTAAAGGTGCGCCATCCGCACCGGGAAGCGCGTGGCGGCGGCCGGGAGCATGGCCTCGAGCACTGGCAGCGCGAGAACCGCGCCCAGGCCCTTCAGCATCGTGCGGCGGGTGATGTTTGTGTTCATGGGGTGGATGCGGTGGCCGACATCTCGGCGGGTTTGCGGAGTTGAAAGGCGGGGCTTTTTGCAATCTCCAGCACGAGGCGCTGCGCTCGGTAGCCGTCCTGCGCAACGGCACGCGCGATCTGCCGGATCGCGAGCCAGTCCGTCTGCTCCACGCCGCGCCCGATCGCGTAGCTGAACATGCGCTCGGCGATGTTGCGTGTGAACTCGTCGCGGCGCTCGATCAGCAGGCGCTTCAGCTCGATCGGGCCGGTGAACTTCGTGCCGTCAGGAAGCTCGCCGGAGGCATCCACCGGGAGCCCGGCCACCGTCGTGCGCCAGGAGCCGACGGGACTGAAATTTTCCAGCCCGAAGCCGAGCTGATCCATCGTCTTGTGGCACGACGCGCACTC
>JBDSAR010000058.1:0-4922 GCA_039922035.1 Chthoniobacteraceae bacterium | reverse complement strand
TCGAGCCGCCGATGTTCACCGCCACGCTGCGGGACATCACCGAGCGACAGCGGGCGGAGGAGGCCCTGCGGGCGAGCGCGGAGTTCAATCGCAAAATCATCGAGAGCAGCCGAGACTGCGTGAAGATCCTCGACCTCGAAGGCCGGCTGCTGTCCATGTCCGAGGGCGGGCAGCGGCAGCTCTGCATCCCGGACCTCGCGCCGCTCCTCGGTAAATCGTGGATCGGATTTTGGGATGCCGCGGCCGACCGCACAGCGGCGCAAGAGGCCGTGCTGAAGGCGAGGGCGG
The DNA here is from genome assembly GCA_039922035.1 of Chthoniobacteraceae bacterium. GTDB lineage: Bacteria > Verrucomicrobiota > Verrucomicrobiia > Chthoniobacterales > Chthoniobacteraceae > SXWH01. The sequence continues at coordinate 4,634 of JBDSAR010000058.1, read as the reverse complement.
GCGGCAGCGGGAATTTCACCGGCGTGTATGCCACGCCCGGCGTGCCGCGCTGGTGGGACGTGGTCGTCACGCCCATGCTGAACGCCCAGGGCGAGCCGGAAAAACTGCTCGCCATTTCGCGCGAGGTCACCGGGCGCGTGCTTTCCGAGCAGGCGAGCAAAGCGGCGGCGGAAGAGCTGGCGCGCTCCTCGCGGGCCAAGGATGATTTTCTCGCCGCGCTCAGCCACGAGCTGCGCACGCCGCTCACGCCGGTGCTGATGACCGCCACCGCGATGGAGGGCGACCCGGCCCTGCCGGCGGAGGTGCGCGGCCAGGTCTCGATGATTCGCCGCAACATCGAGCTCGAGGCCCGGCTCATTGACGACCTGCTGGATCTCACGCGCATCACGCACGGCAAAATGAAAATCGCGCCGGTGGTCACCGACATTCACCAGCTCCTCGATCACACCGCGGAGATCGTGCGGAGCGAGGGCAGCGGCAAACAGGTGCGCACCTTCTTCAGGCTCGAAGCTGCGCGGCATCACGCGATGGTCGATCCCGCACGGTTCCAGCAGGTCTTTTGGAACGTGGTCAAGAATGCGCTCAAGTTCACCCCGAGTGGCGGGAGCGTCACCGTGAGCACGAGCAATGACGCCGGGGGCGGGATCCTCGTGAGCGTCGAGGATACCGGCATCGGCATCAGTCCCGAGGGGCTGTCGCACATCTTCAACGCATTCGAGCAGGGCGACGCTGCCGGCCAGCACCGCTACGGCGGCCTCGGTCTGGGCCTGGCGATCTCGCGGGCGATCGTCGAAGCCCACGACGGTGCGATCCGCGCCGACAGCGCAGGCGTGGGCCGTGGCGCGACCTTCACCGTCTCCCTCGATACCGTGGATGCGCCGTCCGCACCGCTGCACGAGAGCGCTCCGCAACGCGCGCCTGCCCGGGCGCTGCGGCTGCTCGTCGTCGAGGATCATGAGGCGACGCGCACCGTGCTCACGCGCCTGCTTACGCGCAGCGGCCACCACATCACTGCCGTCACCACGGTGCGAGATGCGCTCGCGGCCTTCGCGGCGGAGCGGTTCGACGCGGTCATCAGCGACCTCGGCCTGCCGGATGGCAGCGGGCTCGATCTGATGCGTGAAATCCAGCGTCAGCGTCCCGTCCCCGCGATTGCGCTGAGTGGCTACGGCATGGAGGACGATCTGCGCCAGACGAAAGAGGCCGGCTTCTCCGCACATCTGGTGAAGCCCGTGAATGTGGACCAGCTCCGGGATCTGCTCGATCGGATCACGCTGCCGGTGGAGTAAGAGTGAGTAGCGAAAGTCAGAAATTATACGCGGAGACGCGGAGACACGGAGGAAGAACAGGATGAGAATGGCTCATTTGCCCTGTTTTCTCTGCGCCTCCGCGTCTCTGCGTTTCAACTAGCAGGCCCTGCCAAGCCGGAAAAACGACCTTCGGTACTTACCCAAAGCCATCATTCCCGACGCGCCTTGAATCCGCTCCATTTCTGCACATCGTCGTCCGGACTTACGCGGGCGGATGTTCCTCAGCGTCGATCTGATCGTGTTTGGCCACGGTGTCCGCTTCGAGGTGCCGCTTCAGCCAGATCCGCTCGATGATCGGGTAGGACGCGATGATCGGCAAAATTGCAATCGCGCCGACGACTCCGGCGACGAGCGCAGCGGCCATGCACGAGACCAGCACCGTGAGGGTGGAGAGCCGCAGGCGATTGCCGTAAATCTTCGGGACGATGAGGTAGTTTTCCACGATGTGATAGGCACCGTAGAGGACGAAGACCAACCCGGCCGTGAGTGGGGAAACGGACATCGCGACGGCGAGAGCCGGAATGATCGAAAGGAAAAATCCGATCATCGGCAGGATGTCGAAAACGCCCGCGATCACCGCAAGGAGTGCCGCGTTCGGGACGTGCAGGATGAGCAGGATGATGAACACGTAAGCCGCGCAAAGCAGCGAGGTGATCAATTGTCCGACCATGTAGCTGCTGACCACGGAAGCGATCTCCGGCACTGCCACGGCCACTTTTTTACGGTGAATATCCGGCAGGAAAGCGAGCAGCCAACGATACACCCGCTCGCCATCCGCGAGCAAATAGACGGCGACGACCAGGACGATCAGGAACTCGCCGATGGCCTGCACGGCGACGGTTCCCCACGCGAGGAACTGTTTCAGCAGCGGCTCGGGATTTGAAAACGAAGCCGACTCGAAAAGTTTGTTCACGCCATCGCGGATCTGCGGCGTGTGCAGATGCGTCGACACTTCCTTTTGGAACGCGGGCAAATTCTTGATCATCTCCGCGCCTTGGTTCGCGATGGTGGGGACGAGGATGCAGGCAAACAACGCGACCGAGACAAAAAGCAGGAGCGCACTGAGCAGGACGCCGAACCAGTCGGCCCAGCCGCGGCGGCGCGTCCAGGTCACAATCGGGAGGAGTGTGATCGCGATCAGCAGCGCGAGGAACAAGAGTTTCAGCAGCGGCCAAAGCTGCGCCGCGAGATACGCCAGCAGACACGCAGTGAGCACCTTCAAAATGGTCGCCGAGGAAATCGTCAGCTCGACCGGGCGGCGGGCCGGTGGGGGCTCAGGCATCACGGGCATTTTTGGACGAGGGTGGGAACGCCATCCGGATGATCGTGCGGGGCGTGGGCGCGACTGCGGTTGCACGTCGTTTTCATATCTCTCGATTCGCGCGCGCCCCGCCGCCTGCGTGTGCCGAATGCAGCCGCCGCTGCAACCGGGAGCCATTGGAATGGCGCAGGGACGGCGGCGGAAACGAATCGAAGGGAAGAGCACATACTGCCATGAAGACGCATCCAGTTCACCGACCACGGGCGATCACACTTCACACCGAAATCTGATCATTGAAAAGCATCCCGCTCCGATTCCCAAATAAGAAGAGCACCTGCTGATTCCGGACTTATGCATCTCCAAACGTTCACCGGCAACCGCGTCGTCAAGCTGCTCAAGGCGACCTTTGACGACTGGATGGAAGACCATGCGCTGCGGCTTAGCGCCGCGCTCGCCTACTATTCCATCTTCTCCATTGCCCCGCTGCTCGTCATCGCGATGAGCGTCGCCGGGCTCGTGCTGGGCGAGGAGGCGGTGCGCGGACAGCTTGCGCAGCAACTCCAAAGCTATATCGGCGCCCAGGCGGCGGAGGGCGTGCAGGCGATGATCAAGAGCGCGTCGAAACCGTCCGATGGCTGGCTGGGTGCGGGCATTGGTTTCGCCACGCTCATGCTCGGCGCGGCGGCGATTTTCGGGCAGCTCCAGGACGCGCTGAACACGATTTGGGAGGTGAAGGCAAAGGGCGGCGGGGGCGTCTGGGGCTTCCTCCGCGCGCGACTGCTGAATTTCGGCATGGTGCTGGTCATCGGCTTTCTCCTGCTCACCTCGCTGTTGCTCACGACCGCGCTCGCCGCGCTGAATGGCTACTTCGAGCAACTCATCGGCCTGCCGCCATTTGTCGGCCTGCTCCTGGGCTTCGTGCTTTCGTTTGGCGTCGTCACCGTGCTTTTCGCCTTCATTTTCAAAGTGCTGCCTGACGCGCAAATCGAGTGGCGTCATGTCTGGATCGGCGCGGCGGTCACGGCGTTCCTCTTCGAGTTGGGAAAATTGGGCCTCAGCTTTTACCTCGGGCGCGCGAGCACCGCGTCGAGTTTTGGCGCGGCGGGATCGGTGGTGCTGCTGTTGCTGTGGGTCTATTATGCGTCGTGCATTCTGCTTTTCGGGGCGGAATTCACCCAGGTCTATGCGCGTGAGGCCGGGCCTCAGATCAAGCCCGTGGCCGGCGCGGTGCCGGTGACGGCGGAAGCGCGGGCGCAGCAGGGTATGGTGCCGAGCGCCGTGATCCAGGCCGATCCGCATCCGCCCAAGCCGCTCATCATCCCGGTCGCCGCGACCCCGGCGGGCGTGAGTCCCCTGGGCGCTCTGCTGGCCGTCACCGGCGGGGCCTTTCTCGTGGGCTTGCTCATCCGGCGTCGCACGGAGGCCGGGGAGCCGCCGGTCACGCGCATTCGCGAAGGCTTCGCCGATCTCGGCGGGCAGGCCGTGGGTAAAATGGGCGATCTGTTCAAGCGCGCACGCCGCGACGTGGCCCGCCGCATCGGCTGATGCGTGGATTTTACGAAGCCCAAGCGTGTCTCCACCCGCGATGATTTGGATCGAGCAGCGGGACGCGTGCCGGATTGGCTCGGCCAGCGACTCTTGATCCAACCGAACAGCGCAGGCTCGGCGAAATTGAGGCCGAACTTCAGCGCGCCACCTTGGGCTGGCGTGGTTCGCATCGTTGGTGCTGCAGAGGCATCACGCACTCCAAAGCATATCACAGGATCGAGTCGCTTTTCGGTTTCCACGTCTGCATCTGCTCGCGCAGAGTGCGCGACTTTCATGCCGAAGAAAAAGACCGACGAACCCGAGGGACCGAAGCCGATCACGCTGCACACGTGCGCGATCTCGCAGGAGCAGGCGGGGAAGCTGCGCGTGCTGCTGACGGAGCGCGGGTGGAAATTTGAGGAGCGGCCGTACACGCTGTATTTCGCGCAGAAGGATCGCCTGACGGTCGCCGTGTATGAGAAGGGGCCGAAGTGCGTGGTGCAGGGGCGGGGGACGCAGGAGTTCGTGCAGTTCAC
>JBDSAR010000057.1:0-2799 GCA_039922035.1 Chthoniobacteraceae bacterium | reverse complement strand
GCCAAGGCGCGGGCGGCTCCCGATATTCCGCGGCCCTCAGTCCAGAAAAGCCAGAGTAGCTCAGTGGTAGAGCAGCGGTTTCGTAAACCGCAGGTCAAGGGTTCAATCCCCTTCTCTGGCTCCACTTCCAAACGTGGGGTGTGAAACGTTAGATGTTGGAAGTTGATGCCCCGCGCAGCGGATTTCATCAGCGCGGAAATGTTTACGCTCAGACGACCGGTGCCCGCGGCGGGCTCAACGTCTCACTTTTAACGTCTAACTCCTCACTTTGAAGTCGGGCGCTTCAGAGAAGGTTGACGGCTCGCACCGCGGTGCGCAAACGGAGACATGGCTGATACCATTTACAACGAGGTCACTTACCCGAGCGCCGTGTACGCGCAGACCCACCCGGATCGATTGGCGATGATGGCGCTGCTTTTCGGAATGAAGCCCGCATCGGCCGGGCGCTGCCGCGTGCTGGAACTCGGCTGCGGCGACGGGTGGAATCTCATCACGATGGCGTATGGGCTGCCCGAGAGTGAATTCGTGGGAATCGATCTCGCATCGGAACCGATTGCGCGCGGAACCGCCCTCGCGGAAAAACTGGCCCTGCGGAATGTGTCGCTGCGGGAGATGGACGTGGCCGATGCGGCGGACCTCGGTGAATTCGACTACATCATCGCGCACGGGCTCTACTCGTGGGTGCCGGGGGCCGTGCGGGAAAAAATCATGGAACTGTGCGGCCGGAGCCTCGCGGCGAACGGCGTGGCGTACCTCAGTTACAACGCGTATCCGGGAAATCACATGCGGGACATGGTGCGGGGGATGATGCGCTATCACACGGCGCATTTTACCGAGCCCGAGCAGAAAATCCGGCAGGCGCGCGGGCTGGTGAAATTCATCGCGGAGTCGAAGGAGCCGCCCGAAATCTATCATCAACTGATGGGGCAGGAATTCGAGCGGGTCAGCAAATACACCGACGCCGGGCTTTTTCACGACGACCTGAGCAGCATCAACCAGCCGTTTTATTTTCATGAGTTCATGGCCCAAGCCGCGCCGCACGGGCTGCAATTCCTCGCCGAAGCCGACATGTCGGACAACCGCCCCGGGCAGCATCCGCCGCAGGTGCAGGCGGTGCTCGCGGGGCTGGATCCGAGGGACATCGTGGGCCGGCAGCAGTATCTCGATTTCTTGAGATGCCGCGCCTTCCGGCAGACGCTGCTTTGCCGCAGCGGAGTGGCGCTGGAACGCGAGGTTTCGCCCGAGCGCGCATACGGGATGCGGATGGCGGGAGAAATCCGCGCGGCGTCGGCGACGCCGGATCTGCGCTCGCCCACGGCGGAGATTTTTTACGGGCCGCAGAAGGCGGAGATTGAGACGGATCGCCCGCTGGTGAAGACGGCGTTTGCGAAACTCGGCGCGCTGTGGCCGAAGTGCATTCACTTCCGCGAGCTGCTGGCCCACTCGAGGGCGGAGCTCGGGCGCTCCGGCGCGAACGAGGCGGCGGAGGATGCGGAGAATCTCGCGGTGGCCATGACGCAGGCGCACGGGGCGCTGTTCATCGAGTTTCGCACGCACCAGCCGCAGTTCGTCACCGAGCCGGGTGAAAAGCCGCGGGCCAGCGCACTCGCGCGGCTCCAGCTCGCCTCTGGCGACCGGCTGACCACGATGCTTCACCAAATCGTGCGGATTCAGGATCCGCTGGGACGGGAATTGTTGCGGCTGATGGACGGCACGCGCGACCGCAGCACGCTGAAGGCGGAACTCGGCCTGCTGGCCTCCGCTTCCGAATCGCGGACGGCGGCGGAAAAGGTGAGCCTGGAGGAACTCGACGAAAACATTCGCCACCTCGCGCGGCTGGGGCTCCTGCTGGAATAGCGTTCAGGCGCCCGCTTTTTTCGCGACGACTACGAAGCCCTCCACAGGCTGGAACAACTCCCGCCGCAGCACGGCGCCCTCCAGGGATCGGACAGCGAGCCCGGCGCGGGACAGCACCGTGCGGAGGTAATTTTCCGTGTGCGTGTAGCGGCCCGTGTGTTCGAGCGTGAACCCTGCGGAGGATTCGGAGTCCGCAGATTTTTCCACCGTGAAAATGATCGTGCCGCCGGGACGGAGGGCACCGGCGGCGGCGTGCATCACCGCATCGAGATCACCGAAATAGATGAGCGTGTCGGCCGAGACGATGGAGTCGTATTCCGAGCGAAGGGCAGCGAGGAAGGCGGTGAGTTCCGCAGTCTGAAGATCATCGTAGCCGCCGCGTGCCGCCGCCTTGCTGAGCATCCCGGACGAGAGATCCACGCCGTCGAGGCAGCGGGCGAAGGGCCGCAGCAAAGGCGCGCAGAGGCCGGTGCCGCAGCCGGCGTCGAGGATGTCGAGCGAGGCGCGCGGTTCACCGTATTCCGCAGCGAGCGCGGCGGTGACGATTTCCGGCGCGCGATATTCGAGGTGCTTGAGTTTTTTGTCGAAGGTGTCCGAAAAACTGTCGAACACTTTCAAGACAAAATCGTCCGCGGCGCGCGGCGGAACATCGCGCCCTTCACTTCCCGCGAGGTGATGGCGGGGAATGGGATTTTCGGGATCATGGACCAGCCAGCGTCGCCACACCTCGGAAGCGTCGGCCCTTCTGCCAAGAAGGGTCAGAATCCTCGCGAAGGACTGATTGGCGATGGCGTGCCGTGGATCGATTTGCAACGCTCTCTCGAAGCTCTCAACCGCCTCCTGAGAGCAATTCTGATCCCAGAAAATGCCCGCCAGGATCACGAACGCCATCGGATCGTCGGGATTGATCCTGGTGTTTTGCACGATCGCCGCGGTCGCCTC
>JBDSAR010000056.1:0-2569 GCA_039922035.1 Chthoniobacteraceae bacterium | reverse complement strand
GGTGACACACGAGCAAACAAAACTCGCCCGCAGCCGACTGCGCCTCGGCATTGCAAACGTCGAGTTCTGGGTGCTGGCCGCTTGTAGCGGGCTCTGGTGGCTCACGCGCGCGGGCGGTGATTCACTCGATTCGCGGGCGTTGTGCGTCATCGGAATCGCGGCTTTCGCCGTGCAGGCGATGTTCGATCTCATCGGTGGCGCTTGGTTGATGCCGGGGACGCGGCCCTCGCTTGGGGATTTTTTCCGCGGCTGGATTCGCGGCGCGCTGTGTCACTCCACGGTGCTCGCTGTCGTGGGGCTGCTCAGCTACGCAAGTTTCCGCATCAGCTCGGGGTTCACGCTTGCGGTATTTTTTGCGACGCTCGGTCTGCAGTTCGGGCGCGGGATATTCCTGCGGGCAATTGGCGGAGCGTCTATGACGGAGATGCCGTGGGACGGAGGGAAGATGCTCGCTGCCATCGCGAGCGACCCGGCGTTCACGGGGGGCTTTGTCGGATTTGGGCGCAGTGCGCGAAGCCTCTGGCCTGCGCGGTGGATGGAAGGTTTCCCACGCGCATACCTGGCCGTGGAATCGCGCCGCCGCGAATGGCAGATGTCCAGCGGCTTAAATGATCGGACTTTCATCGTGCTGCTCGGATGGAATCTCCTCGGCACATCGCTCGGAACATTCGTCTTTGCACTGGCCACACGCGCTCCAGCCGATGCGCTTTTTGGACACGCCTGCTGGATGACGCTCTGGGCGTTCGGCGGTCTGCTGGTGCTGCCGGCGTTGAGCCGGAGCGCCGTATTCGCCGCCGATCGCGCGGCAGCCGATGCCGGCCTCGCGCCCGCAGGCTGGATCACGCGCTTTCCGGATGTCACCGGCGAGGATGGCAGTTCCGATGCCGCAGTGCAGGCGATCTTCTACCCGATTCCCTCGGCAGAGACACGACTGCGCGCGCTGGCACACGCGCCACGCGGCCCCGTGCTCGGCAGCCTCGCGCGGAACAACCTGTATTATTCATGGGCGACGCTCACGTTGCTCGGCCGCGCGGTGCATTGCAATGTGGGCCGTCCGGCGTTGTGGGTCTTCCCTCCCGCCGCCTGAGCGGAGCCCGCGGCCAATCTCGCTGCGAGGATGCGAGAGTTTCACACGCTCGACCTCGGCGTCCACAGGTGGAGCGGAGGGCGAATATCAGTTTCTATTGTCTGCGCGCCGCCGCTCGGCCATGATTCGCGCAGATGCAAACCGACCCAGAAAACGACCTCGCAGCCGAGATCGATCTTTTGCGCCAGATCGGGCAAGGCGATCGCCGGAGTTTCGAGGCGCTCTACGATCGTTTTTCCGGCGTCCTATTTTCCACGGCGTATCGCGTGCTGAACAATCGGGAAGCCGCCGAGGACGTGCTGCAGGATGTGTTCATCCAGATCTGGGAAAAGGCGGCGCTCTACGATCCCGCACGCGGCAAGCCGATGACGTGGGCCATCACGCTCACACGGAACAAGTCCATCGATCGTCTCCGCTCCACGCAGCGAAGAAGCCGCTTGCAGGATGATTTGCAGCACGAGTCCGAGACGGTGGAGCAGTTCGATGACAAGAGCTCCTTCGATGCGGTGTCCTCGGTGGAGACAGGCGATATGGTGCGCGCCGCGATCCAGAAGCTCTCGAAGGATCAGCGCGAAGCGATCGAACTCGCGTTCTTTTCCTCGCTCACGCAGACGGAAATCGCAGAGCAGATGGGCGAACCACTGGGCACGGTGAAGGCTCGCATTCGTAGGGGGATGATGAAGCTGAAGGACCTGCTCGGCCCTCAGTTGTAGCGGCCGGTCTTTGGGCCGTCGCCGCTTACGCAGCGACGCGGTCCTTCAGTTCGTTCTCGCGCGCGATGAGCCACAGCAGGTTGCCCGCGTCGTCGCGAATCGGAGTGATGGAAACATCCACCCAGTAAGGCGTGCCGTTCTTGTGGTAGTTGAGGATCGTCTCGCGGCACGGACGGTATTCGTGGACCGCGCGCCGCATCCGCTCCGAAGTGGCCCGGTCGGTCTTCTCGCCCTGCAGGATTAGGCCAAGATTTTTCCCGCTCAGCTCTTCGAGCGAATACCCACACATGGCGCTGAAACTGGGATTGACCCACTGCACCATCCGGTCCGGTCCGGACACCACCAAGCCCTCTGGGGTGACCTGTTGCGGACGATTCGAGATCAGCTCGGCGAGGCGGCCTCTGATTCCCGGCGAAGGCGCAAAGCCCGTGGAACGCTGCGTGGACAGCGTCACAGCGGCAGCCACCCCTGCGAGATCGGCGACGAATGCGCGAAGTTCATGATGGAATTCCAGCACGAGTTCAAACTGCTCGCGCTCCGCCTGCGTCATCACGCCGGCGGTGTAGAGCGTGCCTTGGGATTCAAGAAATTCGTTCAGCATTGGAGAGCGAGAGTTGGAGTGGGTGAGCGCGTGTTCCAAGGGTTACGATGTCGCACTATTTCCGGATACCTTTCCTGAAAACATTTTCGAAACCCGGTGCAGCCGTGCCTACTTCTGCGGGGCTGCGTCGGTCACCATCTTCACGAATTTCTTCGGGTCTTTGTTGAA
>JBDSAR010000055.1:0-6498 GCA_039922035.1 Chthoniobacteraceae bacterium | reverse complement strand
ACGCACATCTCCGAGCTTCTGCCGCGCATGGCGAAGCGCATGGACAAAGTCGCGCTCATCCGCTCCACGAGTCACGGCGGCTACGGCCACGGGCTCGACACGGCCTTTAAGGACGCCGCGCTGTTTGAAGTCACCGCCATCGCGGACGACGATCCTGCGGGGCTGGCCGCGACGGGAAAGCGACTCGGCGTTGCAAAACTCCACGCGAACTGGCGTGATCTCCTCGCACAGGAAAAGCCGGACATCGTGGCCATCGGCCCGCGCTGGATCACGGATCGCGTCGCGATGGTCACATCCTCGGCGGAGGCGGGTTGCCACATTTTTTTGGAGAAGCCCCTTGCCGCCACGCTGCGCGATGCGGATGCGATGCTCGCCGCGTGCGAGCGTGCGAAAGTGAAGTGCTGCCTCGCCCACCAGCTTCGCACGATGCCGCCGGTGCGCGCGGCATTCGCGGACATCCGCGCGGGGAAATTCGGAAAAGTGCTGCGCCTTTCCGCACGGCCCACCGACGATGCGCGCGGCGGCGGCGAGGAACTCATCGTCCACGGCACTCATTTTTTCGATCTCATGATCTCGCTCGCCGGCCCGCCGCGCTGGGTCAGCGCGCATTTTGCCACGGGGGATCGTGATGCCACACTCGCGGATAAGCATGAGGGCCGCGAACCCATCGGCCCGATCTGTGGCGACTCTGTGGAACTGATGATCGGCTTCGACCACGGCGTGCGCGGCTTCTGGCATTCCACCGCGAATCTCAGCAGGCACGGCACGATTTACGGTCTCATGATCGAGTGCGAGCAGGCCACCGTCTGCGTGAGGACGCGGAGTGACGTGTTCATTTATCCCGGTCCCGTCATCGAGCCGGAGAATGAAAACCGTGCGTGGGAAAAGGTGTGGGTAGAAGACTGGCACTTCACCGCAGAGCACCAGCCCGCGCCGCTGAACGACTACATCCTGCGCGGCAACCACACGCTCGTCCGTGAACTCGTCGCCGCCATCGAACACGATACCGAGCCGACCGCGAGTCTGCACGATGCGGTGCTCGTCACCGAGATCATCCAGGGCGCATACGTGTCGCATTTTTCCGGAGGAAAAAGAATGCCCATCCCGCTCGCAGAGCGCAGGCACCCGCTGGAGGGCTGACGCTCAGAACAGCTCCGCGATCGGCGAGCCGTCTGTCAGCGCGACGGGGCGGCCGTCGGCGGATTCGAAGCTGATGCTGCGCACATCGTAACCGAGCGCGGCATACATCGTGGCGTGGATTTCCGCGGGTGTGACGGGGCGGTCCTTCGGAAACGCGCCGGTGCTGTCAGACGCGCCGATGACCTGTCCGCCGCGGATGCCGCCGCCGGCGAGCAGCACGCTGTAGCAGCCGGGCCAGTGGTCCCGGCCCGCGTCGGCGTTGATCTTCGGCGTGCGGCCAAATTCGCCCATCCACACGACGAGCGTGGTATCGAGCAGGCCGCGCTCTTCGAGATCGTCGAGCAGCGCGGCGTAGGCCTGCTCCATCGGCGGGACGAGGCGGTTGCGCAGCGTGTTGAAATTGTCCTTGTGCGTGTCCCACGTGATGCTCGGGCCGTTCACGGTGGTGACGAAGCGCGTGCCTGCCTCGACGAGTCGCCGCGCGAGCAGATGCGACTGGCCCCACGAGTGCCGCCCGTACCGCTCGCGCACGGAGTCGGGCTCGCGTGAGAGATCGAATGCAGCCGCCGCTTTTCCCGACTGGAGAATGGACACGGCCTTCTCGTTGAAGATGTCCAGTTCCGCAGTCTGCGGCGACACGATGGTGTGCGACTGCGAGGACGCGCCGAGATTTTTCAAAAGGCCGATGCGCTGCGTGAGGCGCTCGGGTGTGAGGCTCGCGTCGAGCGAGAGATTCCGCACCCGGAAGCCCGGCGCATTCGGATCGTCGTCGAGCACGAAGGGATCGAACCGCGCGCCGAGGCAGCCGCCGTACTGGCCGGGCGTTATGTATGCCTTGCTGTCGCAGTGCGGGAACGGTGTGATGACATACGGCGGCACGCCTTTGCTGTAGCCGTCGCGCTGCGCGAGCCAGCCGCAGAGTGTGCCGACGCCGGGGATGTCCGAGCGGCTCGGATTGATGAGCGTGCTGTCCACCCGATATGGCCTGCCCACGGTGGCCCAGTGCATGCCGCCGTTGTGGCTGCTGTGCTCGTGATGCACGGAGCGGATGAGCGCGACTTTGTCCATGCGCTTCGCCATGCGCGGCAGAAGCTCGGAGATGTGCGTGCCCGGCACGTTCGTCGTGATCGGCGAGAAAATGCCGCGCACTTCCGAGCCGGCATCCGGCTTCGGATCCCAGAGATCAATATGGCTCGGCGCACCGCCGTTGAAGATCAGGATGATGGACTTTGCCTTGCCCGGCCCCGTGCGCGAAACGGGAGCACCGCTTGCAGTGAGCGCGCCGAGGCGCGAAAGTCCGAGTCCGAGCAGCCCCATCGCGCCCGTCTGCAAGATCGTTCTGCGCGTGGCGAGCAGGCCGGGATGGAGCGAGGGAAAATTCACGTTTGGGAAAAAGTGGGACGCAATTTTTAACCCTGCCCACACGCGAGTCTGAGGGGAATTCGCGGCGGCGTGATGCGGACACTCCCGTCCGCATCACATCAAAATCCGCGCACATTTTTTCGCAGAGGCGAAAGAACAACTTCGTGACGGAATGCTCACACGATTTGATTGACAGCTTACATGCCGACCAATAGCGCGCAGGGGAAACACCGCCACTCAACATGACCACGCTCCGCCGCATCGTCGCTGCTTCACTTGTTCTCACCTCCGTCGTCACCTTCTCCGGCTGCAAGCATCACTACAAAGGCTACTACAGGAATTATTGGAGGATCCCGTCGCATTCGAACCGCTCCAACACGATTCACAATACGAGCGACGTCACACCGCAATACCGCTCGCCGTCACCCGATCCATTCTACGCGCAGCAGGCCGCCAAGCGTGAAGCGAACATGCGCGCGGTCAACGAGCAGAACTACCGGAACCAGATGCAAAACTACCAGAAAGGCTACTCGAACAAGCTGCCGAACTACTGACCGGCCTCGCGGAGCTTTCGGACTCAGTCCGATTTGTTCGCGCGGAAGGTGTAAAGGTCGGCGTCCTTCAACTGGAATTCCAGCCGGATCACCCTGCCCTTGAGCGCGCCGAGCGTGCCGCCTTTCCATGTGATTTCCTGCGCGACTTTGTCGCCGGTGAATGCAGGCATGTCGCCGTAGTCGAAGCCGGGAATCGGTTTTCGCAATTCATCGGACACGCGCACCTGCATCGAGCCCGCGTGCGCGTCCACATTCACCAGCAGCGAGCCGCCGGGCCAGCGCAGCGCGCGCGTGCAGACCACGCCGCCGGTCTTCGGGCCGTGCTGCGAGACGAAACCCTCCTTGCGCAGCGTCGCGAGGCCGATGGCGCCTTTGCGTCCTGAAACATCGCCATGCGCTGCATCGAAGCCGCCGTAGTAGAACCACCATTCGTCGCCGACCTCGACCCAGCGCGGGGTGCAGATGACCATCGAGTGATCCCACGCGCCCTCGGGGCCAAACTCGATGAAATGCTGGCGCGTATGGAGGCGCTCGAAGTTCCAGCCGTCGCGGCTCCAGGCGATTTCGCTCGCGTAGAGATCATTCCACAGAAACGGCGCGAGCATTCCCCACCAGATTCCCGCGTGGCGGTGGACGGGCATGCCCATGAAATAATTGTAGCCCAGCTCCGCGTCGCGCTCGTCGGGCATCAGGATCGTCTGCGGATGTGCGGTCCATTCGGTCCACAGTTCCTTGCTGCTCATGCGCGACATGCCGCGGCGCGATTCGCCGCCGCTGAGGGGATCCTTCGTCTGGCCGGTGGCGTGGTAGATGTTCTTCGAGCGGCAGAACATCACATACTCGCCGTGCTCGTCGTCGCAGAGAACGGTGTTGTGCGTGTCGCTCGGCAGCTTCGCGATGAGCGTGTCGCTTTTCGCGTCCCAATGGATGCCGTCCTGCGAGCCGATGAGGCGGATGCCGTTGTATGGCACCTTGGTCGCGAGGTAGAGCATCACGTAGCGGAAGCCGCGGCGATCCTTCTCCGGCACGTCGAGGATCTGCGGTGCGCCGGCCATGCACTGCGGGGCGTCCGCGCGGTAGAGCAGACCGTTGCGCGGCAGCTTGCGCGTGGTGGCGTCGGGGAAAAGATCGAGCGCGGGCTTTTCCCAATGCACGCCGTCCTTGGATTCCGCATAGGCGACGTTGATGTCGTAGTTCTGGCCGGGCCGCTTGTCCGGCACGTTCGCCTGATACCACATGCGGAACTTCCCATCCGCCTCGCGCAGCACCCACACGTGGCTCGGGTCATCGCCGGTGATGAGCGGATTCGCCGCGTGCTTCACCGCCTGATGCGACACGCGCTTCACCGGCTCGCCCTTGAGCTTCAGCGCCCACGTCGTGTCCACCACATGAAGGTCGAAGACAAACTGCGGCTCGTGACCGATGTCCAGCGGCTCCGGCGGCAGTGCTGCCGTGAGCGCGTACAGTGGCAGGCACGCAAGAATCAATCCGAGTGCGGCGCGGTGGGGGCGCATGGGGGCGTGCCTACTTCGCCTTCGCGCCGATGCAATAGACCGTGCTCTGCGAGCGCGCGAACCACTGGCCTTGGATCGGGCTCATGCTCGCGCGGAAAATCTCGTCGCTCCCGGAGTCGGTCTTGTTGCGCGACACGATTTTCAGCGTCTTGCCCGGCTTCACCACGATCGCCTCGCCGTTTTCCATTTGGAAATAGACGAGGCCATTCGCCACAACGGGTGACGCAGAGACCTGTGAGCCGAGGCGCTCGCTGAAAAGGATCGCGCCGGTCTTGGCGTCGTAGGTCGTGAGCATGCCGGAGAGGCTCACGACGAGATCGTAGTCGCCCACCACCGCGGGCGTCGGGAGATCGCGACCGCCCACGACCTTGGCATTCCACACGCGGTTCGTCGCGCTCACGTCGCCGCTACCGCCGGGCCTTACCACGTAAGTGTTTCCGGGTTGGCCGTTCACCACGTAGAGCAGGCCGTTTGCGAGCACCGGGATCGGTTCGCCGCGTCCGGCGTAGCCTTTGCAAAACCACAGGTCCTTTCCCGTCGCGGGATCGTAGGCGTTCACGCCCTGCTCGCCATTCAGGATCAGTTCGCGCCGCGCGCCCGCATTGATGAGCACGGGCGTGGACCAGCCGCCTTTCGGTTTGTCCTCGCGCTTCGCCGTCCAGACGGGTGCGCCGGTCTTCTTGTCGAGCGCGACGAGCGACGACTGCCCCTCGGCGTCGCAATTCTGGATCACGAGATTGCCATCCATGATCGGCGACGAGCCGATGCCCCACGTACCGGGGAACCCGCCGAGATTGCGCTCCCACATCGGCTTTCCATCCGTGGAAAAGCAGTGGATTCCGCCCGGCCCGAAGAACGCGACCACGCGCTCGCCATCCGTCGCGCACGTCGGCGTCGCCCACGTGTTCATCTTGTGAATCTGCTCCGGTGCCGCGCACGCGACCTCGCGCTCCCACAGCAGCTTGCCCGTCTTCCGGTCGAGACAATGCACCCAGCGCTTCGCGCCCTTCTCCGTCGCGCTCGTGACGAAAAGCTTGTCACCCCAATTCACCACAGACGATTGCCCCTCGCCCTTCAGCTTCACCTTCCACGCCACGGACGCCGCGTCCCACTTGACCGGCAATGCCGTCTCCGCCGAGCGCCCATTGCCCTCCGGCCCGCCGAACCGCGCCCAGTTTTCCTCCGCGCTGAGAGTGGCGAGCGCGCTGAGAGAAATGGTAGCGGCGAAAATTGCGAGTGTGAGTGGCAGGGAGGATTTCATGGGAGTAGGAGGATTGGGTAAAACGTTCGGCATCCTGCATGACCCGGAACGCCGCGCTTTCCGAGGGAGAAAGTCGCGGATCGAGTGAAGTGGCATAGGACTATCCCTATCGAGTGCGTGGTTTCTTCTCCCGCTCGGCCAAATCAGGAGTTAGAGGTTCTCGCACTTCGATGTCGATGTTAAGCGATGAAACCCTATCGAACGCGGCAGACGCTCTCATGCGCGGCAATGCAGCAGAAGCAGTCCAAGTATGCACAACCGCAGGTGCGTCATTTTCGCGGAGACTAATTTTACCAACGATCTTCAATCTGTCCTAACTCGCACTCCCAAGGTGCTCGCCGACTGTCCTGCACGCATCTTGCAGCCTCTTCGCATCGCCGCCGGCCTCACGTTGCTGACAGGTGGTTCGTCCATTCGCCGCTTCATCGCCATCGATGGCGACTACACCTACCGCTATGAACCAGGAGCCGTAGCTTTTCTTCTGATTAGCCACGCTGCATATCACCGTCAGCGTTCCAGCATAATCGATGTTGGCATGACCAAGTTGCAGGTGCTCGGCAGCGGATTACCCGACGAGTGCGCCATCTGTCGGAAAATTTCTCGTCGCCGTTTCACCATCGAGACGGTTCCAGAATTACCACTCGTTGACTGCACCTGTCCCGATGGC
>JBDSAR010000054.1:0-1584 GCA_039922035.1 Chthoniobacteraceae bacterium | reverse complement strand
AAAGGATGGCGACAAGCAGGGCGGCGAGGCGGAGGAGGATTTTCTCGGCGAGATCGAGACGAGGATCTCCGCGGCGAATGATCAGGTCGCGAAATTCCGGGCGCTGCCGCTGCCGAAGTTTTTCAGCGCGATGCCGCTCGCGGTGTGCATCGTGCTCGCGCTGGTCGCCGGCGGCGCGATGAGTTTTGTGCGCGGCTTTTCGTCGCCGCTCTGGGCCGTGGGCGCGATCACGGCGGTGCTCCTCGTCGCGGGCTGCATCGCCGCATACGTGAGCGGGCGGAAGGGCGCGCACGACGAGGCGGTGCGGACCGGCGCTGCGATTCTCGATGGATACCGCGCGCTGCGTGCGGGTCTGGTCGCGGCGGATTCGCGCTACAAATTCGAGCGCAAACGGTTGCAGGCGGAATACGACGAGACGTGCGCAGACGTTGATGCGAAGTGGGCCGCAGCGGATGGCGTCGAGGAGGAATTTGAGAAAATGGGACGCGCCAAACTGGAGCCGCAGCTCCCGCGCATTTTGCAAAAGCTCGATGCGCGGATGAAGCGCGACCTCGCCAGAATTCGCGAGAGAGCGGATGCGAAGGTGGCGGAATTCCGTGGCGCTGCGGCGGAAAAGCACGCGCAACTCGACGGGGCGCATCAGGTGGAAATGGATGCCGTTCTCGCGGGCGAAAAGGCGCGGTGGGACAAGCTCGATGCGGCATGGAAGGAGCAGATCACGCCGATTTTCACCGAGATCACTTCGCTGAATGCCGCGCTCGCGCCGGCGTTCCCCGCGTGGAGCGCGCAGTTCGTCGAGGCATGGAAGCCGTACACGCAGTTCACGCCGGCGACAAAGTTCGCGCAGTTCACGCTCGACCTCGCGAAGTGCGCCGTCGGCTCGACGGGTGCCTCGCGTCTCGCGCTGCCGGGTGCGCCGCAGGTGAGCATTCCGCTCGCGCTCACGTATCCGCAGCAGGGCTCGCTGCTTTTTGAGACGAAGGAATCGTGCGGTGGCGCGACGGCGAGTGTGCTGAACAATGTGATGCTCCGCCTGCTCGCGACGACTCCGCCGGGGAAGGTCGCGTTCACGATCATAGACCCTGTGGGGCTCGGCGAAAACTTCTCGGGGCTGATGCATCTCGGCGACTACGAGGAAAGTCTCATCAACCGCCGCATCTGGACGCAGCGGGATCAGATTGACGAGCGGCTCACCGAGCTGAACGGGCACATCGAGAAAGTCATCCAGATGTATCTGCGCAACGAGTATGCGAACATCACCGCGTACAACGAGCAGGCGGGCAGCGTTGCGGAGAAGTATCACTTCCTCGTCGTGGCGGATTTTCCGAACGGCTTCAGCGAGCCCGCGGCGCAGCGGCTCCAGAGCATCATGATCAGCGGTGCGCGCTGCGGGGTGTTCACGCTCATCCACTGGGACCAGCGGCAGCCGCTGCCGGATGGAATCGCCGCGGAAGAGCTGCGCAAGAGCAGCGTGTGCCTGCGTGCCGAGGGCAGCACTTTCAACGCGGGACGAGAGCAGACGGAGGCCGGCGCGGCTCTCGTGCTCGATCCGCCGCCGGACGCGATCGTGTCGCAGAGCCTCGT
>JBDSAR010000053.1:0-5609 GCA_039922035.1 Chthoniobacteraceae bacterium | reverse complement strand
AATTTTCCCGTGCGCGGCTCGTAACGATAAATGGCGCCGTTGACGTTGCGGACCGGGCCGACCGCCGACTCCACGCTGGTGCGATGGAACGTGCCGTCGCTCAGATAAATGGCCCCGCCCGGCTCGTAGCAAATCGCGTTCGCCGTGTGATGCGAGTCCGCCGAGTCCATGCCGTTCAGCACGCGCACCTTCGAGTCCGCCTTGCCGTCGCCGTCCGTGTCGCGCAGGAACCACATGTCCGGCGACTGCATCACCAGCACGCCATCTTTATAAAGCTGGAAGCCCGTCGCGCAGTTCAGCCCGTCGGCAAAGGTCGTGCATTTCGTGAATTTCCCCGTCTTCGGATCGATGTCGAACACGATCAGCTTGTCCATGTTCTTGTCCGTCGGCGTCGCCTCGGGATACGTCGGCCACGCCGAGACCCACAGGCGGCCGCGCGTGTCGAAATTCATCT
Organism: Chthoniobacteraceae bacterium; assembly: GCA_039922035.1. Classification (GTDB taxonomy): domain Bacteria; phylum Verrucomicrobiota; class Verrucomicrobiia; order Chthoniobacterales; family Chthoniobacteraceae; genus SXWH01. The sequence goes on along the minus strand of JBDSAR010000053.1, from coordinate 5,155 downwards.
GCACGGGATTGATCAGCTCGGGGAATTCCACCTCCGACGCGATGAACTCCACCTTCACGCCCTCGGGCGTCTTGATGTGCTTCAGCGCCTCCGCGCCGGACATGTACGGCACCGGCTCCTTTCGATTCGGCGGCGTCACATCCACGGGCGGGAGATTGTCGTCCTTCACGGTGAAAGTGCCGCCCTTCGCCACGGCCCACACGGCCTTGTCGCGGTTGGCCACCTTCACATCACGCTGCGCCAGTTCCTGTCCGAGGATCGTCGCATTGTCCACGCCGTCGCCGGGAGCGTCCTTCTCCTTGTATTTGATGCGCGAGCGCTGGCCGAAAATATTGAACTGATCCACGGTGCGATAGCGGTGATGCCACTGCACATTCTTCTCCAGCACCGCCTGCCGGATTTTCTCCACCGCTGGCTCCGTCGTGCTCGGCGCATCCTTGCCGAAGAGTGCCTTGAACTGCACCGGCGCGAGCACCTTGTCGCCCTCCTCGGAAAGATGGACGCCATTGATCGTCATCGGCCGCGCCGCCTGCGCGTACGCCGCCTGCGATGCCGCGAAAAGATCCACAAACTGCACACCGTTCGCCTGCGCGACTTCGCTCATCGCCTTCGAGTAAAGCGCGAGGTTTTTGTTATTCGCCGAGCCATCCGGATAGTTCACCGGGTCCTTCACATTCTCATGCGCGATCGGCGAAAGCAGCACCACGCGAGGCTTGCCTTTGCCGTAGTCCGCCGTCGCCAGTTTTTTCAAATACTCGTCGAGCGCCTTCTTGAAATCATTCACCCCCGCCTCGCCCTTGAACGACTCATTGAAGCCCCAATACGCGAGGATCACGTTCGCATGAAAATCCGCGCCCCAGTGATACACGACACTCGATTCCGTATTCTTCGAGGGTCTGTCCGGGCTCCCCTCCAGGTTCCCATTCGTCGTCCCCGGCTTCATGTTCAGGAAAGATTCCGTCTTCGGAACTTCGTCCGAACGCGGGTGCACGTTCACCTCATCCGCCGCGAAGCCGAGATTGCGCACCGTGAGATCGAGCCCCGGATTCGCCTTGTGAATCAGCGATTCCAGCCAGCCGTGATGCTGCTGCCGATCCGCCAGCCCGCTGCCGACGATGGCAATGTGGTCGCCCTTTTTCAGCTCCAGCTTCTGCTGCGCAGAAGCGGGCGCGACAAAGACAGCAGGCGCGACGAGCGCGACGATGGAAGTGGCGAGGAATGGGAATGATCTCATGGGATTGATTGGGATTCTGGGGATGCGCGAAATGAACCCGCGTGTGCGTGCCGGCTTAGCTCCTTTGCAGTGGGGATTCACGCAGAGGAACGGTGCCCGCACGCCTTGCGGGGCGCGCTTCATGGCAGACTTGCCCAGCGCGCGCAACCCCTCGCGAGCCCTTCAGTTTCCGCGCCCTTCCCGCCGCATCTCCGCGTTCCATCCACGCCGCAGGCGGCACCCTTCTCCAGTCCTAGCTTGTCACCTCGAAGATCGCCCGCCGCAGTTCGTCCGAGGAGACGGGCTTGGAGAGGACCCATTCGATTCCCTCCGGCGCCTTGCCGTTGGTGAGCAGGTCATCGCCAAAGCCGGTCAGCATGATGACGTGGGTGTTCGGGCTGTGCGCCCTGATTTTTTTTGCAAGCTGTTCGCCCGAGAGGCCCGGCATGGACTGGTCGGTGATGACGAGGTCGAAGGCGCCCGCCTCGAAACGTGAAAACGCTTCGGTGGAATCCGACACCGTCACCGCCTCGTGGCCGTCCGCGCTGAGGTGCGCGGAGATGAGTTCGCAGATGATTTCCTGATCGTCCACCACAAGGATACTGAGCGTGCGGTTCACCGCAGCCTGCTCGCGGGTGCCGGCTGGCTGGGCCATCAGATCGGTCGCCGGGAGCAGCAGTGAGAATGTGGTGCCCGTGCCCTTTTCACTCTTGATTTCAATCGTGCCGCCGTGCCGCTGGATGATGCCGTACACCACGGCGAGTCCCAGCCCTGTGCCGTGGTCGCCCTTCGTGGAGAAAAAAGGCTCCAGGCAGCGGGCGGCCGCCTCCTCCGTCATGCCAGTGCCCGTGTCGATCACGTCGATGCGGACATTCGTGCCGTCGAGACGGGTGGCGATCGTGATGGTGCCCCCGAGCGGCATGGCGTCCACAGCGTTGAAGATCAGATTTGTCAACGACTCGCGCAACTCAGGTGCACACGCGAGGACCTGCGGGACGTCGGTGAAGTCCGTCCTCACCTCGATGGTCGCGCCGGTGGCGCGCGCCTTCGCCTTCCATTTCGGCGTCGTAAAAGCAACGGCCTGCTCGCACAGCGCGTTCACCTCGAGCGGCGCGCGAAGTTCATCCGCTTCGGCCGGGCGGTAGAAATCCCGCAGGCGGCTCACGACATGCGTGGCGTCCTGCGCGGCGGCGATGATGTGTTTGAGGTAGGTGAATTCCTTCACCTCGGGAGCGGTTTTCTTGAACCACGGGAGCATCAGTTCGCCGTAGCCGAGCATCATCGTGAGCGCGTTGTTGAAATCGTGCGCGATGCCGCCGGCCATCATGCCCAGCGCGCGCAGGCGCTCCTGCTTTACGACCTGTTCCTGCGTGTTGCGGAGCTGCTCCAGCGCGTTTTCGAGCTCAATCGTCCGCTGCCGCACCCGGTCCTCCAGCTTCTGGTTCAGGAAGCGGCTTTCGAGAAGATTGCGCAGCCGCAATTGCACCTCGGTCGTATCCAGCGGCTTGGTGATGAAATCGCTCGCGCCCGCGGAGAGCGCCTTGCGCCGCGTCTCAGGCGTGACATCCGCGGTGAGGACGACGATGGGCAGAAACACGTCCTCCGGGATGATCTGCTTGAGCTGCTCCATCACCTGATAGCCGTCCAGGTGCGGCATGTGCAGATCGGTGAGCACGAGGTCCGGCTGGAATTCCGCGAACAGCGGAATCGCCTCGCGGGGATCCGTCGTGCAGCGCCATTCCAGTCCGCCAAAGATTTCCAGCATCCGCTCGAGGAGCCGTACATTCGAGGGCTCGTCATCAATGACGAGAATCTTGGCCGGCGGCAGTGTGATGCGGGACATGGGCTGTAATGGTTCCGCTGAAGTGTTCAGTGGACACCGGCGAGATAGCACATGATATGCCTCGGCGAATGCCAGTTTCAAGAACGATACCGAGTCCCGGTCCCGCCGAGGGAAAAGGCGCGTCAGTCCGACGCCTTTTCGGCACGATCGCCCGGCGCTACGATCTCGCGAACCACCTGCTCAGCGGAGGGCTGGACTGTTTTTGGCGCCGCCGTGCGGCAAAAATTGTCCGCGGATGGAATCCGTCGCGTGTGCTCGATCTTGCGACAGGCTCCGGCGATCTCGCGCTTGCGCTTGCGAAGGCGTGCCCGGATGCCGAGGTTCTTGGCGCGGACTTCTGCCTGCCGATGCTGCTCGCCGCGCAGCGCAAGGGGGTCACAGGGCTGATGCAGGCCGACGGCATGAGCCTTCCGCTGCCCGACTCGGTCTTCGACGTGGTCACCATCGCATTCGGCCTCCGCAACATGGAGTCATGGCAGCGCGGGCTCGCGGAAATCGCCCGCGTGCTGCGTCCCGGCGGGCATCTGCTTGTCCTCGATTTTTCCATCCCGCGCCCGCCGATCCGCTGGCTCTACCGCCTCTACCTGCACCGAGTGCTTCCCATTTTTGCACGGCTCGTCACGGGCGATCGGGGGGCCTACGAATACCTTGGCGCTTCGATCGAGGAATTCCCATCCGGTGCGGAAATGAACGCGCTGATCGAAACCGCAGGCTTCGCCGATGCGAAATGCGAGCCGCTCACCGGAGGCGTGGTCTCGCTCTACACCGCAGGGCGGAAGTGACCGTCGCCGGGCCTCGGCGCAGGACCAGGGCCTGTCATGCACTTCCGAGGCGAACGTTTCTTCAAGGCACCACCGCGCGGAGACGCAGGAAGCACACGGGCGCTGTGTCGCTGAGTTCGGTCGCGGAGAGCACGGTCACCCGCGCGCTGCCGCCCGACGGCGGGTCTTCCGTCACAATCGCGGTGCCGGTCCACGCGGTGCCGTTGTGCGTGGCGATGACGGTCCAGTCGGTGAGGTTTGCGGTTTCCTCGATGATGAGCGTTGCGCCCTGCGGCAGCGGATGCGCGCGCTGGAGCACGATGCGCGGGTGGCGCTTGTTCTGTGCGTCGGTCGCGACGTCGGTGGTGTATGGCGCGAAGTCTTTCGACGCTGGCGCGGTGCCGAGGAGGTATTCGACGCCGTTCGGCACGCCGTCGCCATCGGAATCCATCGTCGGGCCGGTGAGCGCGGTGTTGTGCGCCTCGGCGGTGGGAAATGAATTTGCCTCGAGCCACTGCTCGTAGGGCGAGGTGATTTGCACGCGCACGGTTGCTGCGGATTCGGAAAACGAATCGCCGTCGAAGGCGCGCACCGTGAAGACGGGCGTGGTGCCGTGGGCGTTTGCCGGCGGCGTGAAAGTGATTGTGTCGCCCACGCTGATCACCGTCGTGCCGGGCGCGACGGCCACGCCATTCACCGTGAGCGTGCCCGCGAGCAGCGAAGTGATGCGGAGCTGCACGCTGGCGGAATCCGCATCGCTCGCGGTGAGCCCGGCGAGCGCGCTGCCGCTGAAAGTGAACGGCTGATTCCAAGTCGCGCCGGTGAGCGCGGCGACACTGCCGGCGAGCACGGGCTTCGCATTCAGGCGGAACAGCTCGGAGCCGTACTGCGACGTGGTGGCGATGGCGAAAATTTTGCCGCCTGACGCGCGGAGATACGCGCTGAAGAAGCCGATTCCCTCATTCGTCTGCGAGGTGATCAAGCTCGTGCCAGCGACGGTGCCGTCGGTTTGGAAAATATGCGGCGTGCCGCTGTTGAAGGCGTCAATCGTGGAGCCGATCAGCACGCTGCCGGATTCAACGAGCGACAGCGCGGGGCTCGTGCTGAGCTGCACGGTGCCCGCGACGGTGCCGTCGGTGACCCACAGGCCGACATTCGCTGGCGGTGGGATGTTGAAGTTGCTCCAGCCGACATTGAAAAAGACGCGGCCAGCCTCCGTGCGCACAACGGTGATGGGCGGGTTGTCCGTGCCGAGGAAAAAATCGCGCAGCAGCGCCGAGGTGCCGCTGTCCTTCGCCCAGAGTTCCGAACCGTGATCGGCATCCCAGCCGATGAAGA
>JBDSAR010000052.1:0-10750 GCA_039922035.1 Chthoniobacteraceae bacterium | reverse complement strand
GCGAATGATTTCGGCAGCGTGATGATGGAGGAAAATGTGGTGTCGAGCGCGGGCACGTCGTTCCGGCTCAACACGGCGCAGATCGAGCGGCTCATCGGCGACGCGGGATACGAGGCGCGGCGGCGGGACAACTGGTACCGGCTGCTGAACTGAACCCTGCTTTGAAAAATTCGCCGCCTGGTGCGCTGATGCCGAACGGTTTGGAGGCGCGCTTGGGAGAGCGCGGACGTGGGCTTCCGCCCACGCCTACAATGCCTCCGTCAGCGCGAGCCAAGTGTGCGGGCCGAATTGCTCGCGCGCCTTCTCCAAGAGCGCGGGGCCGTGCGATTTTTCGCGGAGCACCGCGAACATCGTGCTGCCGCTGCCAGACATGAGCGCGGCGGCGGTCTCGGGTTGTTCGAGCAGCCAGCGCTTCATCTCGGCGAGCTGGATGAATTTTTCGAAGACCGGCCGCTCGAGATCATTCACGAGCGTGATGCCGCCGAGCACCTGCGGCGCGTACGACACACCGGGGATTTCGAGCGAATCGCGCCAGCGCCGGTAGGCCCACGGAGTCGGCACACCGAAAGCCGGCTTAATGAGCAGCAGCGGGAGGGAATGGGGGAGCGCGCAGGGTTCGACGAATTCGCCGCGCCCGCGGCACCACGCTGCACCGCGTGCGAGGAAGAACGGAATGTCGCTGCCGATCTCCGCCGCGATGCGCGTGAGTTCCGCGAGCGTGAGCCGTGTTTCAAAAATCTCGTTCAGCGCGAGCAGCGTGGCCGCGGCGTCGGAGCTGCCGCCGCCGAGCCCGGCGCCGTGCGGGGTTTCCTTTTTCAAAAGGATGCGGACGTGCGGCTCCATGCCCGCGCTCGCGGCGAACGCCATCGCCGCGCGCACGACGAGGTTCGTGCCATCCGTCGGCAGTGTCGTGTCGCTGCATGTGAATTCGATCCCTCCACTTTCGCGCCGCCCGATTTCGAGCGTGTCGCGGATCGCGATCGGCGCCATGAGCGTCTCGATTTCGTGGAAGCCGTCCTCGCGCCTGCGGAGCACGCGGAGCGAGAGGTTGATCTTTGCGGGGGCGGAAAATTGCATCACTGGTCGGCGCGTGCGCGTCTCTTGAGGAGACTGGCAAATCCCGATTTCCCCGGCAGCACCTTGCTGGATTTTCCGGAAGGACCCTCGAGCGGCAGATCGTGGTTTGCCCATTCGAAAATGCCGCCTTCGAGCACCTGCACGTGCGGGTAGCCCAGCTTGAAGAGGCGTTCGGCGACGGGAAATGAGTCTGCCCCCACCGCATCGCAAATCACGAACGATTCGCTCGCCCCTTCCGGGATGCCAAACGATGCCGGCGTCTCCGAGAGGCCCATGTGCCTCGCACCGGGCAGGTGGCTGAAGTCGTATTCCGCCTGCGGGCGCACATCTATGACGACGGGCTTCGGCCCCGTGGGTTTCTCGTACCAAGTCTTCAGGCTTTCATCGCCGTCCACATTGATGCGGCGCACGCTCGGGAACTTCTTCCGCAACTCATCCTTGGTCCGTTCATAGCGCCATGGCAGATATGCGAGCCAGAGAGCGGTGCCGGCTGCGGCGCAGAGCACCAGCACCGTGATCGCAAAGGGTGTGACGAGCTGGCCTGAGCCGCCTTTCTTCATCACTCAGGATTTCAGCGGGACTCTTTTTTTCTGCGAGCCGTTCTTGTCCTTCACGAGGTAGGAGACGGTGCCGTCGAGCTTCACGCGCATGCCCACCTCGCTGTTTCCATCTGCGGAGACGGCGCGCGAAAAGCGGACGATCCACGAGAGTTGGCCGCCGAGGAGCGCGTCCGTTTCCAAGGCGATGGAAACGATGTGGGGTGCGTTTCTGCCGTGGGTCGCGAGATAGTCGGACGCGATTTTTGCCACTTGGAGCGCGTCGATCCGCGGTGCGCTTTCAGCGCGGGAGGCGGGCAGGATGGAGAATGCGCTGAGTGCTATCGCAGCGCAAAATGCCGTGAGGCGGTGGGTGTGGGATGTTGTTTTCATAGGCTGAGTGATTTCCTGATTTCCGGGATCGTCCCGGCGCTGCCGAGGAGCCTGTTCCGGCCGGCGATGAATTTCGCGTATTCGTCCTGGAAGATTTTCCCCGGCGGGCGGAAGTCGAAGTCGCCGGGCTTGTCGCGGAAGTATTCGCGATGCACGCGCGTCCACACCAGGCGTCCGTCGGTGTCGATGTTCACCTTCGTCACGCCGAGTTTCGCCGCAGGGAGGTATTCGTTTTCGTTCACGCCGCACGCGCCCGGGTCGAGCTTGCCGCCGGCGGCGTTGATGCGCGCGACTTCCTCCTTTGGCACGGAGGAAGAGCCGTGCATGACGATCGGCACGGGCGGCAGGCCTGCGGCCTTCACAATGTCGCGGATTTTTTCGATCACGTCAAAGTGCAGCGACTGCTGGCCCTTGAACTTGTATGCGCCGTGCGAGGTGCCGATGGCCGCCGCGAGCGCGTCGCAACCGGTCTTCCGGATGAACTCCAGCGCCTCGTCGGGATTCGTGAGGCACTCATTCCCCTCCTCGACCACGATATCCTCCTCCACGCCGCCGAGCATGCCGAGTTCCGCCTCGACGCTGATGCCCTTCGCATGCGCGCGGTCGCAGACGCGCTTGGTGATTTCCACATTTTTGTCGAACGGATCGTGCGACGCATCAATCATCACCGAGGAATAAAATCCCGAGTCAATGCAGTCGTAGCACGTCTCCTCGTCGCCGTGATCGAGATGCACCGCGAAGATGGCATCGGGAAAAATCTCCCCGGCGCTGCGGATGATCGCCTCGAGCATCCGCTTGTCCGTGTATTTGCGCGCGCCCCTTGAAATCTGGATGATGAACGGTGCCTGGCTCTCGATGCAGCCCCTGAACAACCCCATGGTCTGCTCGGCGTTGTTGATGTTGTAGGCGCCGATCGCGAACTTCCCGTAGGCGACCTTGTAGAGCTGCGCGGTAGTGACGATCATCCCCGCGGACGGAAGGGCATCGCGCGCCTCCCGGCAAGCGAAGAAGTGTAACCGAGCCGGCGTGAGCGGCGTCTGAGACGCGAAATGAAAACAGGGACGCCGACTCGCACCGCGGTGATGCTGCCGAGTTTTTTATTCGTGCAAGTCCCGCTGCGAACGGCATAAGAAACGCTTAGTCCGCGGAATTCCTCCGCGGAATTTTTTCAACACAAACGGAACCCACGCACCCATGAAACGTCGCTCAATCCACGCGCTGCTCTCATCAGCCGCCGCACTCATCGTCGCCACATCGTTCACAGCCTGTGACAAGAAAAAGGCAGACCAACCCGCTCCGCCGAGCACGACTCCCGCCACACCTGCGGCTCCCGGCCAGCCTGCGAAGGCTGTGGATACCGTGAAGGAAGCCGCGAAACCGGCGGCCGCACCGGTCATTGCCGATGTCGCGGCCATCAGTGGCGCGTACGGCTTTGCCGCGATGCTGCCGAAGGATGTCGAGGGATTCGGCGTGAACTACCGCCTGCACGATCTGTGGGTGAAGCTGAGCCAGAGCAACTGGGCGAAGACGCTCGTCAACCTGCCCGCATTGAAAAATGAGCCGAAATTCCAGCAGATGCTCCAGCAGTGGAATTCGCCGCAGGCCGCAAAGGGGAAGGAGATCATCGAGTCCCTCCTGGGTGTGGAATTTGCCGGCGCAGAGTGCGCGGGCTTCACGGAGAAATTCATGCCGTGGGTGGATCTGATCAGCGAGTTTCAGGCCCTGAATATCCAGCGCGGTTTCATGACTGCGATGAGCGGCGGCCAGCCGCCGGACTCGAAAAAACTCCTCCGCGACGCTGCGCCGGAGCTCATTCCGGCGCTTGTGAAATGCGACGTGCCGCCCGTTTATTTCGCCTTCAAGGCGGTGAAGTCGAAGGCGGACCTCGACGGCGGCCTCGCCATGATCCTCGCGCAGCTCGGCGCGAAGCTCCCGCCCGGCGTGGAAATCGGCAAATTCAAGATCGCGGACAAATACGACTTTCAGAACGTGACGCTCAATGGGGCCAAGCTCATCGAGGCCATGCAGGAGGAGATGATCCGCGGGCAGCTCGCCGAGATGCTCGGCGACGAGGGCAAGGCCAAGCAGTCCGTCGAAGTGCTGAAGAAAAAGCACATCGAAATCGCAGTGGGCTGGGTCGGCGACTACCTCATCATTTCGATCGGCAGCGACCACTCGCACGTGAAATTCTCCGGCAACCCCGCGGACAGCGCTCTCGCCATTCCTGCCGTCGCGCGTCGTGCCGCGCAGTTTGCGGCCAAGCAGCCCATTTCCATCGGCTACGGCGGCAATGCGATGCTGGAAAAGCTGCACGGCAAACTGGAATTCGCCGACGCGTTTAAGAAAATATCCGACGAGCTGAGCACATTGCTGAAGCCCGAGCACATCGCCGCCATGCAGGCCGACGTGAGGAAATTCGAGGGCAAGGCGCAGGCGCTTTATACCGCGAAGTTTGACCCGATGGTCAGCGTGTCCTTCTGGGACGGCGGCATCCACACGGAAGCCTTCGGTGGCGCGCAGCAGACGTGGCTCGACGGAGCCAAGCCGCTCAGCTTCGCCTCGCTGCTCACACCCGCCGCATTCGTCTTCACCGACAGCCGCTCCAATCCCGCGAACGACGGAAAAGTCGCCGACCTCATCGAGGACGGCACCGGCATGCTCTGGGGCTGGTACGAGAAGTATGGCCGCACGATGGTGCCTGAGAACGAGCGCCAGGGCGCGCAGATGGCCGAGATGATGGCGCTCCCGATGATCAAGGATCTCTGGGCCGCCAGCCGCAAACTCTCGAAGGCGCTCGGCCACGAGACCGCCTTCATTTTCGACCTCAATGGCAACATGCCGAAGGTTCCGAACCTCCCGCCCGCTTTTGCCGACGGCAAAGTGCCCCGCATCGCGTGGGTCGCCGAGCTGAAGGACCGCGCAGGCGTGAGCGACGCGTGGACGGGCTTCAGCAAGATCATCAAGCAGCTCGCCGCATTTGCCCCCGGCGGCGGAGTCCCCGATCCGGTGATGAAAAAGGAAGGCGACACGGAGATTCATTACGTCGAACTGCCCATCCCCACCGACGACCTCCTGCCGCACATCGCCATCTCGAAGGACCGCTGGATCATCAGCACCTCGCCGAGTCTCACGAAGGAAATCGTCTCGAAGTCACCTGCAGCAGGCGGCTACCCGCTCGGTGGTGAAATGCGCATGCAGGTTCCCGCCATCTGCGACATGGCGGACGCGTGGCTCAAGGTGATTGACAAGGATCCCGCAACGTTTTTCCACGGCAGCTCCGACCAGGCGCAATACGCGCAACTCCGCCCGACCTTCGGCGAACTGATCAAGCTCGGCCGAAGCATCCAGTCCCTCGAATGGCGCATGTTCAGCGAAGAAGGCGCCTCGCGGAACAGCATGTTCCTCAAGCTTGAGGACGTGAAGTAAGCGGACTCAGTAGCGAAGAACCTTCGCCAGAAAATCACGGCATTCCACAGACTGCGGCGCATCGAAGAGGTGCGCCGCAGTTTCTTTTTCCACGATCTTCCCGTCCGCGAGAAACGCCACCGTGTCGCCGACGCGGCGGGCAAAACCCATCTCGTGCGTGACGAGGATGAAGCTGCGGCCCTCGGCCTTCAACTCCTCGATCAGTTCCAGCACCTCCGCCGTCATCTCCGGATCGAGCGCGGAGGTCGGCTCGTCGAAAAGCAGCAACCGCGGCTGTGCGGCGATCGCGCGCGCGATGGCCACGCGCTGCTTCTGCCCGCCGGAAAGCTCCGCCGGCTTTTTCAACGCGTGCGCGTCGAGTGCGAAACGCCGCAGCGTGCTCATCGCCGTCTCGCGCGCCTGCTCCGGCGAATTGCCATGCACCTTTTCAAGAGCGAGCGTGATGTTGTCCAGAGCGGTGAGGTGCGGGAAAAGATTGAACGCTTGGAACACGATCCCGAGTCGCCGGCGGTGTGCGCGCAGTTTTTCCTCCGACGAATAATCCACCGTTTCTCCATCGAACGACACGCTTCCCGCATCCGGCGCTTCGAGTCCCGCAATGGTGCGCAGCAGCGTGCTCTTCCCGCCTCCGGACGGCCCGATGAACACGACCGCATTCGCATCGCCGAAGTCGGCGGAGATTCCATCGAGCACCGTCTTCCCGGCAAAAGATTTCCGAACGTCGTCGAGCCGCAGTTTCATGGTGAGAAATGGCAATTCATGTTCGCTCGACCTGCCTGCGTCTTGACCCCGGAGGCGTCCTCGGAAATTAGCCGGTGTTCGAGCGAGCGCAGCGAGCATACACCACCGGATTTCCGATTGAAAAAGAAAACGCCCCGGAGGGGCGGATGGAATCTGGCAATGATCCGCATTACGCTGGATTCGCCCGCAGGATTTCCGCGATGACCTCGTCGCTCGTGCGTCCCTCGGCCTCGCCCTCGAAATTCAGGATGATCCGGTGCCGCAGCGCCGCGTGCGCCGCCTTCGAGATATCCGCCTTCGCGACATGGCATCGCCCGTCGAGCAGCGCGTAGATTTTCCCCGCGAGGATCAGCGCCTGCGCGCCGCGCGGACTCGCTCCGTAGCGCACGAATTTCTTCGCAAGCGGCGACGCGCTCGGATCGTCCGGGTGCGTGGAAAGGACAAGCCGCACCGCGTGCTCCTGCACTTCGCGCACGATCGGCACCTGCCGCACCACGTCGCGCAGCACGAGCACCTCCGCCGCGTCCGTCAGCACCTTCTCCACGCGCGGCACCTCCGCGCTCGTCGTGCGATCGAGGATCGTGTGCAGCTCGTCGCCGCTCGGAAAGCGCACCTTCACCTTGAACAGAAACCGGTCGAGCTGCGCCTCCGGCAGCGGATACGTGCCTTCCATCTCCAGCGGATTCTGCGTCGCGAGCACGAGGAATGGCTTCGGCAATTCGTGCTGCACGCCGCCCACGGTCACATGCGCCTCCTGCATCGCCTCGAGCAGCGCGCTCTGCGTCTTCGGCGTCGCGCGGTTGATTTCATCCGCGAGCAGCAGATTCGCAAACACCGGCCCCGCGCGAAACTGAAACGTGCGCCGCCCGTCCTCGCCCTCGTGGATGATGTTCGTGCCGACGATGTCCGCCGGCATGAGATCCGGCGTGAATTGAATCCGGTGAAATTGCAGATTCACCGCCTCGCCGAGCATCCGCACGAGCATCGTTTTTCCGAGCCCTGGCACGCCTTCGAGCAGCACATGCCCGCCGGTGAAAAGCGCGACCAGCACACTTTCGATCACGTCATCCTGCCCGACGATCATCTTGCCCATCTCGCTCTGGATGCGGCAGAACGTGGTGCGGAATTGCGCGAGGCGCGGTTCGAGGGATTCGCTCATGGTGTGGAGAAGTGCGCGGCTACTGCTTCGGTCGGATCGCCTGAAAGTAACGCCTGATCAGGAACCGCGCGCCAAGCGGGATATTCTCCTGCGTCACCGCATCCTCGGCGATGAATGAAGCCGCATCATAAAGTTCGCGGTAGCGCCGCTCCGCCTTTTCATCGCCCGCTGCCGCGCTCGGGATCAGCACGGAAAGCGATTCGCCCACGCCGAGCTGTCCCGCGTCCTGCTCCTTGCGCGTGATATTTTTCGACGCCGCAGATTTTGCTCCGAAGGGATCTTTCGTCGTGTCCTTGTCCCCGTCATTGCCCGGTTTTCCCGAGGGAGAATTAATGCTGTCCTGCGAGTCGCCGCCCGGCCTTTCGCCACTCGAAAAATTTAGCATCGCTACTTTGCCATCGCGTTCCGGGTCGCCGTCTTTCGGGTCGCCCGGCTGTGGTGCGCCGCCTTGAGGGCCTTCGCCCTGCTGTTGCTGCTGATCCTTCAACCCCTCCAGCGCGCCGAGCAGCCGCTGCAAATCCTCATCCGTCATTTTCTTCTGCGCATCCTGCTGCGCGCCCTTGCCATCGCGCCCGGCTGTCTTCGACTGCGGCTGCATTTCATTCAGCAAGTCCGCAATCTTTTTCAGCAAATCCTGCCGCCCGCCCGCAGCCTGCTGCTGCAGTTTCTCGATCTGTTTCGAGACCTGCTCGCGCTTCTCCGCGAGATGATCGAGCGCCTGCTTCAAAGTCTCGCGCATTGCTTCCGCCGACGGCTCATCCTGCTGCCCCGCGGCCTGCGCCAACTTCTTCGCCGCAGCCGCGAGATTGCCGCCAGCGATGTCCTTCGCCGCCTCGCGCGTCTGCTCGTGTTTCGCCAGTGCCTCGGTGAGCGCCTTCAGTTCCTCCGGCGTCGCGGCCTCCGGGCGTCGAAGCTCCTTCACGAGATCCTCCAGCATCGCGAGTTCGCGCAATGCTGCCTTGCGCGCGTCCTTTCCGTCCGCCGCCTCCGCGCGCATCTGCTCCGCGCTTTGCCGCAGCCGCTCCGCGATCAGCCTGAGTTCCTTCTCCTGGTTTTCGTTCGCCTGGATGTCCGTCAGCTTGGCGATGTGTTCGAGTTGCTTAGCCGTTTCGGAAATCGCCGCCGTCTCCTGCGCCGCAAGTTGATCCTTCGCCGCTGCGGCATTCATCGCGTCCCACCACAGCATCGCGATCATCCCGATTGGCGCTGCGATCCACAAAAGCTCGCGCGGGAAACGCACCGGCAGCAGCGGTCCCAGCTTTCGGTCACGCGCCCAGCCGGCAATCTCCGTCATCGCGACCACTTCCAATTCGGACGCACGTCCCTTTTCCGCCAGCCGCAGCCCGGTGACAAAGCGATCGCGCGTCGCGCCTGCGAGATCGAGCGACCGGGCCACGCGTTCCAATCTTGGAAAACGCAGCAGCGTCAGCAGCAGTGCCGCGAATGCACCGAACACGAACGGCCATGAGAGCGCGATCGGGATGTCCGCGGGATTCGGGCGCATGCCGCCGCGCCACCATGCCGCTGCCGTGAGCACGAGGAGGATCGCAAAAAAGAACAGCGCTGCTCGAGCCGCGGCCCGCAGCAGATCGCCGAGCGCCATCCGCCACCGCAGCGCGCGGAGAATGCGGATGATTTCGGCGGCGGGTTTCATGCGTTGATCGCAGGCTAGACGAACGGCACCGCCATGCAACCGCCCCGTGGCGGCAGCGAATTGAACCGCGAAGAAGCGAAGGACCGAAGAAGACTGGAACGGAACCACGGAGGACACTGAGAGCACGGAGAGCACGGAGTTGCTTTTTCCTCCGTGCTCTCCGTGGTTGAAAAATGAGCGGTGACGAGAACTCCGCACGTCCGCGTCGTCATTACCCCCTTCGCTCCTTCGCTTCTTCGCGGTGAAAAATTTCCTCCCGCCGCCCGCTTGCCGCACGACCGCAGACTGTGCGATGGATTTCCGCATGAATATCCCGGTCACCGATCTCACCCAGCGTCCCCCGCGCAGCGTGCGCACGCGGCTCGGAGGCTACGCGCTGCTCCCGCGCATGCTCGACAAATGCCGCGCCGAACTCGCCGGCACGGCGGGCTCCTTCCACTACGCCTGCCCGAACGATCAGCGCATCCTCACCTTCCTTGGCATTGATGCCGACGCGCTGCGGACCGAAGTCGCGAGCGGTAAAGGTGACGGCGAAGTTCTCGCGTGGATCCAACTCAATCTGCGCAACCGTCATACGCCCGAGGAAATCGAGGCATGGAGCGACTCGATGGATCGGCGCACGCCGACGCCCGACGATCAGGAAACATTCGACAAATATCTCACCGAAGCCGGCCCGAATCGGAAGGACATCAAGCGCTGGCCCGACCTCCTCGATCTCGACGACTTCGTCTCGTACGGCGGCAACGCCTGAGCGACGCGCATCTCCTCCCCGTCATGCGCAAATATCGCGTCGGCATCATCGGCTCCACGAATCACGGCGGCTACGGCCACGGGCTCGACACGGCCTTCAAGGACGCCGCGCTGTTTGGAGTCACCGCCATCGCGGACGACGATCCTGCGGGGCTGGCCGCGACGGGAAAGCGACTCGGTGTCACGAGGCTCCACGCAAACTGGCGCGATCTGCTTGCGCAGGAAAAGCCGGATATCGTGGCCATCAGCCCGCGCTGGATCACGGATCGTGTCGCAATGGTCACCTCCTCGGCGGAGGCGGGTTGCCACATTTTTTTGGAGAAGCCTCTTGCCGCCACGCTGCGCGATGCGGATGCGATGCTCGCTGCGTGCGTGCGCGCGAAAGTGAAGTGCTGCCTCGCGCATCAGCTTCGAGCGCTTCCGCCGGTGCGCGCGGCATTCGCGGACATCCGCGCGGGGAAATTCGGAAAGGTGCTGCGTCTTTCCGCGCGACCATCCGACGATGCGCGCGGCGGTGGCGAAGAACTGATTGTCCACGGCACGCATTTCTTCGACCTCATGATCTCGCTCGCCGGTGCGCCTCGATGGGTCAGCGCGCACCTCGCCACGGGAGATCGTGACGCCACTCTCGCGGACAAGCACGAGGGCCGCGAGCCCATCGGCCCGATCTGCGGCGACTCGGCGGAACTGATGATCGGCTTCGACCACGGCGTGCGCGGCTTCTGGCATTCCACCACGAATCTCAACAAGCACGGTACGATCTACGGCCTCACGATCGAGTGCGAGCAGGCCACCGTCTGCGTGAGGACGCGGAGCGATGTGTTCATTTATCCCGGCCCCGCCATCGAGCCGGAGAATGAAAAGCGCGCATGGGAAAAAGTGTGGGTCGAGGATTGGCACTTCACCGCCGAGCACAAGCCTGCGCCGCTGAATGACTACATCCTGCGCGGCAACCACACGCTCGTGCATGAGCTCGTCGCCGCCATCGAGCACGGCACCGAGCCGACCGCGAGC
>JBDSAR010000051.1:0-3568 GCA_039922035.1 Chthoniobacteraceae bacterium | reverse complement strand
CTCCAGGGTGTCCACAAGGAGCGTGACGGGCGCATCCTTTGGTGCGGCGAAAAGGGTGACCAAGGAGAGAAGGACGAGAATGGACGTAAGTTTCATGGCGGCAGAGAGAGTAACGTTTCGCGACTTACGATTCTTTCAACGAGTTCAATGAAAGGCGAGCGCGCAAATGTGGGGCCGACGACCCGTCGGCCCGGCGCCTGACACTGGGAAAGCCTTCCCGAAAAGACCGCGGCTCAAGATGCTCCACCACCCGCCACATTCACCCGACCGCCGAACCGACCAGTGGCCGGTCCCACATTGCAAACACCCGCGCAAGCCGACAGGTTTCCTTCATGTCAGACACCCTTGCCCGGCTGCGCGCCGAAATTCCGAGCGCGGGACTCTTTGCAGAAAAGGACTGGCTGCTCTCGCCGGAACCGCTGCGGCTCGATGCGGCGCTCGTCGAGGAACTCGAAAAGCTCGGTCACCGGCTGGCGATCTTTCAGCGCGCGTCGAACGAACTTTACCAGCGCAGCGCGAATGGCAAGGCACCCGCGTGGGTCGCCGACTACCTTGACCGAGGCAAGCCGCCGGAGCTAATCGAGTTCGCGCGACGGAAACAGTTCCGCGGTGACCTGCCGCAAGTCATCCGCCCCGACCTGCTGCTCACCGCGGAGGGCTTTGCGATCTCGGAACTCGACAGCGTCCCCGGCGGCATCGGCCTCACGGCGTGGCTTGGAAAAACGTACGCCGCGCTCGGCTTTGACATCGTCGGCGGGGCGGAGGGAATGCTCGCCGGCTTCCGCTCGGTCCTCGGCGAAAACGCAGACATCCTCGTCTCCGAAGAATCTGCCACCTACCGCCCCGAGATGCAGTGGCTCACCGCCCGCGCGAACGAAACCGGCGCGCACTGGAGCGTGCTGCGTGCGGAGGAATTCAATTCAGAATTCAAAACTCAAGACTCAAAATTTCTCTACCGTTTCTTCGAGCAATTTGATCTGCCGAACATCCCCGCCGCGCGCGCCATCCTGGACGCCGCCGCGAATGGCACACGCATCACGCCGCCCTTCAAGCCGTGGCTCGAGGAAAAGATGTGGCTCGCGCTTTTCTGGTCGCGCCCGCTCCGCGAATTCTGGCGGCGCGAACTCAGCGAACGCAATTTCCTGATCCTGCAAAAACACATCCCCCAGTCGTGGATTCTCGATCCCGCGCCGCTCCCGCACCACGCCGTTCTGCCGTGGCTGAACATCTCCTCATGGGACGAATTGAAAACCTTCTCGCAAAAGGAGCGCGACTTCGTGCTGAAGGTCAGCGGCTTCTCGCCCGAGGGCTGGGGCAGCCGCGGCGTCACCGTCGCCGCCGATGTCCCGCAGACCGAATGGGCTGCGGCGATCGATCGCGCCATCGCCGACTTCCCGCATCACCCGCAAGTCCTCATGCGCTTCGCACACTCGCGCATCGTCGAGCATCCCTACTTCGATCCCGCGACCGGCGAAGTCCGCACCATGCGCGGCCGAGTGCGCCTGTGCCCGTACTACTTCGTCACCGGCGGCGACACGAAACTCGGGGGTATCCTCGCCACGATCGTCCCGGCGGACAAAAAGCTCGTCCACGGAATGCGCGACGCGATCCTCGTGCCGGTCGCCGTGGCCGCGAGCTAGTCGCCTTCCGCTATAAATTGCACGAGGTCGCGGATCGCGCGTTGGTCGAGCACTTGGCCAAACGCCGGCGGCATCGGGCTCGGCAATGGCGTGCGCTCGACGACCTTCGACAGTTTCACCGTGCTGCGCTTGCCATCCACGAATGACGCGAGCGTGAGGTCCACAGCCGACTCGCCGCGCACGATGCCTGCGACCGTCTCACCGCTTTTCAATTTCAGCGCGACACTGTCGAAACCGGTCGCAATGGTCGAATTTGGAATGATGATCGACTCAAGGATGTGGCTGCGCTCGGTGTTGTGCCGCAGCCAAGTCAGCTCCGGACCGATCTGCCCTCCTTTGCCATCCACCGAGTGACAGCGGACGCACCCGGCCTCGGGACGCTTTTCAAAAACCGCACGCCCCGCCTCGCCATTCCCGCCTTCGAGGCATTCCTCGAAACGCTTGAAGGGATTGGTCGCTTTCGCCAGTTCCGCATCGCGCTCAGCGAGCAGCGCCTTCAGCTCCGGCGTCCCGCGCTTTGCCATCGCGTCGAAAAGATCCAGCCAGACAGCAGCCGGCAGATCGTGCGAGCGGTAGCGCTCGAACTGCTTCCGCAAAATCCCATCCGCCGCCGGATCCGGATGCGTGGCGAGTCGCGCGAATGATCGCTGCCTCGCCGAGATGCGCCCTTTTTCCAGCACCGCAACCTCCTCCGCAATCGTCCGCTCCGGCGGCACGGCCACGGCTGCATTTTGCACCCCGACATCCGCCGCCGCCCCGCCGATTCCGCGCGCCACGGATGCAACTGCCAGCGCTGCCGCGAAGCATGGAATGGAAATTTTCACAGGGGATTGCGCCGGTGTCCCGGCACGGGAAGAATTTAACGTGCAGCACACGCATGCGTCAATGGACGCAAGCGGACACATCTTGCGCAAAACTGCGCCTAGCTTGTCCGAAGGAGGGGAAAAAGAGACACCGCACTCTGCGATGACCCGCCGCTGATTCTAGTCTGGCGCGCTGATGCGGCGCATCCTGCGGAAACCTGTTTCCTGACCATGCTCGCGATGAGCATGCAATGACTTAGCGCACTCTCCAGTCACCCAGGCCACTACCATAGAGGAATCGCGAGCCCGGCTTGAGGCCGCTTCCGGTCGTGAAATTGATGCCGGCGCCGGTGCCGTCGAGGAACCACATATAGATCTGGCCCACGGTGTTCTGGAAGACGAGATCTGCGAATCCGTCACCGTTCAAGTCGGCGACACCCGTGACTTCCCAATCACCAAGGCCGCTATCATACAGATACTTCGAGCTAATGCCCGTCTTCAGGCCACTTCCCGTGGCGAAATTGATGCCGTTCCCCGTGCCATCCAGAAACCACACGTAAATCTGGCCCACACCATTCTGGAAGAGGAGGTCTGCAAATCCATCACCGTTCACATCGGCGACGGCAACGACCTTCCAATCACTGAGGCCAGCCCCATAGAGGTAATTCGAGCCCGGCTTCAGTCCGCTGCCGGTGGTGAAATTGATGCCGCCACCGGTGCCGTCGAGGAACCACACATAGAGCTGGCCCACGGTGTTCTGGAAGACCAGATCTGCGAATCCGTCGTTGTTCATGTCCGCGATGCCCGCGACTTTCCAATCACCCAGGCCCGCACCATAGAGGTAGCCCTGCGAGAAAATGCCCCCACCGCCGTTCATATTCCACTCGTAGATCTGCCCGGCATTGTTCTGAAAGACCAGGTCGGCGTTGCCGTCGTTGTTCAGATCCTGCGGGGTGACGCCGAATTCCACCGCGCCGACGTCCACGAACGGGCCACCTTGGCGGGGGAAGCCGCTGCCGCGCTGGTCGGTGAGGATGCCGGGGATCATGGAAGCAAGGGGCACGGCATTGATGGCCGGGCTGCCGGCGAGGAGCTTCATCGTGCGTGTCGGGCCGCCGTTATTGG